>DXHF01000136.1 GCA_019113605.1 Candidatus Paenibacillus intestinavium | reverse complement strand
ATTTTATCAAGTGCACTAAGATACTCCCAATTATTCATAAGCAATAGTTCACCTTTCTCTGCACCTGCCTTAATGGCAATAGCCTGAAGCCAAGGATCAGTTACTTCCTTCCTCTCTTCTTGCTCCACCTCACGGCCCCGATAATAGTTCAGCAATTGTGAACTTAATTTGCTATGACCAAAGCCCTCAGACAAAATTTCAATGCCATGATCTCTAATCTCTTCCAGGTCACTTTCAACAGCTTCACGCAGTAACGTTACCGCTCGTTCATCACTATAGCGAATCATTACCTTCCAAATCGTATCAAGTTGTTGCTTGACAATGTCAGTTGTCCGTTCCCTAGCAAGCTTAATCCATTGTTCCTGATTCGTCGCGGCAATCTGCTCATACATACGATGACTAGCAGAAAGTTCCTGTAGCTTGCTCATACAAGTAGGAATAACAGTTGCTTCAACGTCATGCTCTTTACCAATCATAGAAAGCACAGATACTGCTTTACTCCATTGTTCTTGGTTAGGTGAAGCTACAAATCGTAGCAATTCCTCATTAGCAGATTCCCCAAGTGAAAGTAATGCTTCCTCAATTGCTTTATTCAATTCAATATCGGCACCGACAAGTAATTCCATCAAACTAGTAACCATATCTTTATCTGCTATTTGCCCGATAACTCTAACAGCAGTAAGCTTCACAGCTTGCGACTCCGAAAGCATACACATCATGACATCCATAATCATACTATCCAAATGCCGCTCTCCAATAAGCTGACAAGCAAGCTCCGCTGCTTCATTGCCCTTTTGAAGCTGCTGTTGTAGCTCGAGTTGGAGCTCATTAACATCATTAATAACTTTCCATGCCTCATAATTAACTAGCAAGGAAACATCGCGACGTGCCTTATCAATATACTCGTCGCGCATTTGTCCCAAAATAACTTGCGGTGACAGAAATAATTGATGATAACCAATAGCACGCACCTCGGCATCTTCATCCCGTAATAATAGCTTATACTGTGCCAGCTTTACCTGTTGCCAGCTTTGTGGATGAATGGCCGATAATGCCAAAGCTTTCAGCTTGCCGCGCCCATGTTCTGCATATTGCCAGAGCACTTGATAGAGTGTTGGATCAGGCTGACGAATAAGCAACTCCAATGTAAATTGCTGTAGTAGCACATCTCCTTGCTGAAGCTGCTGCACTATTGCTTTTCGCATACGTTCATGTCGCATCGATTCTAGTAATTCTGCAATATAATCTTTCGTAGATTGCTGCAAATTAGCAATTAACTCCTTAATATAAAGCGACTTGGCTGCCCATGCGATCACAACTAATATTGCAGCAAGCACAAGACCAATAATGGCTTGCAGCGTTAAACTTACTTGCCATTGCGAATGCAATAATGAAATGCCAGATCCAAGCAATATACCTGCCGAGGAAGCAATTCCTTGCGCCGTATAACGGTATCCATCCCGATGCTGCAAGGGCACCATTTTGAAGAAAAATTGATAGCTTGGCTCAGCAAAATAATAGAGTAGCAAATAAGTAAAGCTATATCCGATTGCTACCATAACAAGCGCCATCGATTGATCAATAAATAACGAGGTAAGTCCAAAACATGCTACAAAAATAATAGAGATTAATAGAATAGTATTCGTCGCACCAAGTTTGTCCATCAACTTAGTAGATATGAGCTGTAAAATAAATGCAGCTATAAAGAGCAGCACAACCATCATTCCATAAAATGATGTTAGCTCACTTTCGTTCGGAAATGCTTGTTGAGCCTTTGTGAAGTATTGATACTCCATCACGAAATATAAGGCTGGCATGACCGTCATAATTCCGACGACTAATAGGAGGAAGGGAGATCGGAAGAGACGTGACCAATAATACGAGCTTCGCTCACCTTGTGGAGCCTGCTCTTCTTGGAACGTTAATGGTACTAAATATTTGCGAATCGCGTGAATAAAGCTCGGAAATGCTGCCAGTAATAAGACGGCGGCTATAAGGTACAATAATTCTGAACCGAGTAAAGTAGCTAGCGTCGTTGAGGTGAGACCTGCAATAATACCACCTATAATAGCTAACAAGACGAATACTGGCATTAATCGCTTCGCTTGTTGTGTTGGGCATAAGTCAAACGCAGTGGCCCACATAAGCAGTGTTTGCTGACGTATAACAAAATTTGACGTAATAAATAATATGAAGTAAAACGCTATCCACTCTACCTCAAATAAGCGAAAGACGAGCAGAATAATACCATTGATAATACCTATAGCAACAAAAAGTAGATATAGTCTACTCATAAAGCGAGCCTTCGCCAGTCGCTGTGAAAAAAACGATAGCAGCCATCCTTCTATAGGAAGTAGACAGGCTTCAACAACATACATAATTGGCAGTATCATGATGCCGACCCTTGTATTGAAAATCGCCATAAATGAGGTATAGTTCATCATCTCAGAAATGCCTGCAAGTAAAAACACGACACCCATTAGCGTTAATTTCCGATTATCTTCGGGTTTTAATTGAAAATATCTTTGCATAGCTGTTATCACTAGACATATCCACCTTATATCTGTAAATTAAATTGAATGTATTCGGGCAGCGATGTGATCTTTAGTAGTGGCCTTCTTACCCTGTAATAGTCCAAGCTTCTGCAAAATGATAATGTATTTCTCATCCTTACGTGTAGTACCTAAGCGATACAGTATTTCAATTATAGAAATTTTCAAAAGCATATATAACTGATTGACGGAAGCATAACCTTGCGCCTTCAGCTTTTGCATTCTTTGCGCTTCTTGTTGCTTAGTTGGCAGCTTATGATCAATTTCCAAAAAGCGATCGATAAGCTCGGCTCTATTGCCAATAGTTATCGGCTGCTTTCCATTATTAAACGGAATGCCAAACAACAATTGAAACATTTTATCAGCATCGCCCAGTATTTGCTCCATTGATTGCGGCTGATTATTCACTTTAGCTTCCTCTTCGGCTTCATCCTCGAGACCAAAAATACCAAGCGCAGCGAGCCATGAACTAGCCCCATCTGCTTCTTGCTCCAGCTCATCCTGCTCCGGTTCATAGTGCAGCACACTAGTGCTTTGCTCTTGTTGAACCGTTTCAAGCTGTCTTTCAACTTGCCGATTATTCAAATTCATAATACCATGAAGCGCTTCGTTAATGTGCTTCCAATCTACCCATTGCTTCAAATGCTCTTCAATCGTTACGTTATTACTTAATTGATAAAGTGTTAATTGTCCTGAACCATTCAATTTGTGCAATAATAACTGCTTCTTAGGAATCGATAGGCTATCCAATTTGTGCAGTAAATATGCCTGCCCTTGCTTGTTACCTTTATAATTGAGCCATAGCCATGCTTCACGATATGGAACTAATAAGCCAGAGCTATTCATCGTATATTGCGGCTCACTTACACCTAATGCGGTGACATCGGCCTCTTTTTGGGGTTCATCAAGCTGCAATGTAATATGCTTCGTCGTTCTAATCATCGTTTGCCACTGCTGCCAATCTGGCGATGTATGCAGCGCTGCTGTAAAATCACTATTTACTCCATACCACTGAATAAGCAATGATTGTCGTTGTCCAACAGACAATGCTTCGAATTGACTCCACATCAAAGCTTCTCCAGCTTGCTCGGCTTGAAGTGCTAGCACAAGCACTAGCTGCTTAAGCTGTACATTCAATCCCTCTGTCGCTGTCGTCATCGGTGCTGTATGAGTAATATGCTGTAGCAATTGGCTTGATGCACTATTGCCGATACTTTGCTGTAGCTTCCATATGGGAGGTAGCTCCCTCTGACTAGGCGAGGTAACAGAATTAGGTTGTTCGCGTTCCTTGCTGTTCATCTGCTGCTTAGAAGCACGGGCTAACCGCTGTCGTCCAGATACCATAATCTCCTCCTACGATACCTTTTTGAAATATTTTCTTACATTATATCAATATTTCTACCTTATTGTATCTATTCCTGCTAAAATACTTTGTAGTACTACCATTAGAGTACGCTACATCCATAGCCATCCTCCCTACCTCCCGTTATTACTTGTGGCTATGAATCATATCTTATCTACCTTCTCTACTACATTCCCTATAGGAGGCCTTGGAATGTCACCAAAATCTATGGTATCTACAAGTAAAGATATCGAAAAAACTAATTCTAGCAAACCAGTCCAACCTACCAGTCAGTCAAACCCACCTAGCCTTACAACTATGCAAAATACGGTCGGCAATCAACAGCTTGCGCAATTGGCTGAAGAAGAACATTATGGTTTAAACAACGCTGATTTTTTCGCGATTTATGATACTAATTTATACAAACCACTGAAAGCTAAAGTTTTAGATAAATTTGGTGTGGGCAGAAGTTCTATCTTTCGTTCAAAAAAATTAAATGCTTTTCGCCAAACCATGAAAGATGCAGCACGCGCACAGGCTAGTGATGACATCGCTACCCATCTTGATTCTGAAGAATCACCTGTAGGCGATAGTAATATTTCTAAGGAATTTAATAGTTCGCTCGCTAATACAGTAGCTCGTTCTGCAGCAAAAGTATCCGTCAATAGTATTATGGCGAAGGAAAGCGATCGGATTCTCGATAAGCTAGTACCGCAGGATAGTGCAATTAATCAATTGAAGCAAGCTGCACTAACAACGATGTCATCAAGTAAAAACGCTAAGCTTAAAGAGAAAGATAAGACAAAGAAAGCCGCAAGTAGTGCCAAGGATAAAGCAAAAGATCTACTAAAACGATTCGAAGAGCCAGCGATCAATGAAGCTCGCATTATTATTAAAGGTGATCAAAGCTCCGGTGCCGCACAGCCGAATCAAGCAAAAATTGCTGAAATGTCCAAGGAAGTACAAGGTCAAGTTACGATGGATAAAATCGGTGAAAATGCGGTAAAAAAAGTTGTTGAGGCAGATTCTGTCAACAGTGGCCTTACCAAAATCGCACCTCTTATTGATCTTGCTGTTCCGTATGAGGGGGATTCTGCTTCACTAGATTTCGAGTTAAAAATCCCAGTTAGTGCTGGTGTATTCGTCTCGATTGGCCTTGGTGCAGAAGCAGAAAATGACGATGATCATCTAACTATTGGTGCTAATATCGCTGTCGGTGCAGGAGTATCGGCTGGTATCGTCGAGGCAGCCGTAAAGCTAGGTATGTTTATTGAAGCGAATGGATCCAGTTCTCAATCTGCCCTGAACCTCATCTCTTATGGTATGTACCGTAATATGAATGCTGGCTTCCCTTCACTTGCCCAAGTACTGTGGGGCAAAGGGGGATTGAGTGGTAAAAGTAAATTGGAAGAAGCCGAATTATGGGCTGCTTCAATCGAAGCTCAAGAAATGGAAGATGATAAAAACTATGTAAACGTTGGACAAAGCGCATCTGCAGAGGTCGGCGTTGAAACTGGAGTATTTACAGGTGAATTTGCATTAGAAGCGCAGCGCTATACGAACTATAGCAAGGAAAGCTTCGAGAACATCCCTGATTTGTTATTCGGAGAAAATTCTGAAACGACGCTGGATGCTTTAACGAAAAAGTCTACGCGGATGAATCAACTGAAAACTCATAAAAAAATATCAGCATCTGCTGCGGTAGAGTTAGATTTACCAAGTGTAAAGCTTGGCTTCAGTGCTGAAGGTTCAATCACTTTCTTTGATAGAGCGATTGAACAACTGGAAGCAAGCATGTCGATAGATCTTCCTGGTGAAATAGCTGGCTTCTCGGCTTGGACAACGATTGTCGAAGAATTAATACCAAAAGCGATTAGTGCGACTGCAAAGCTTCAACAGCTTATTGAAGCTAAGAACAACACTAAACCAACGGAAGAAGACAATATTGAAAATGCACATTTGGAAGCATTACAGGAAGAGCTTGAGAATAAAACGGATGAATTAACAACAATGCTTAGTGAAGCGACCGAAACCGTCGATCCAGAAACAGGCGAGGTGGAAAGTCTTGTCGAAAAAGATTCAGGTTTAACGCTTAATTTAGGCTTTGAAGTAGAATTTGCTGAGGGTAAAGCCGGAGATTGGAAAATCGAATTCGACATTACGAAGAGTAGCAGCGTCTCCATCGAGGCGGGGATTTTCTCCTTAGAGATCGAGAAATCAAGAAAACTAATGAGTCTCTCTCGCGGTAGAAAAGAAGGGGAAGTCGCCAATGAGGTTAACTTCTACCAAAGCTAAACCTATTGAAAGGAGATATTTTTCTATGAAACTAGTCTCATCCGTATCTACGTCCACACCTGCTACCTTTCAAGCTTGGCATGGTGGCAGTTTACCAGCACTAATTACTTCAGTTGTTCACCAGCAACAGCATGAACAACATTATATTACGATGACAATTATCGTGAAACCCGAGCAAATGGCTCAAATTTTTCAAGATCAATGGTTTCATGTCACCTCACATGCTATGTTAAATGATGTGAGCTTTGAATCTGAGGATGATATCGAGCTTAAACTTATTGTGACACCATCCATTACGAAGCAAATCGTCGAGCTGGAAGCCGATGCCGAAGCTATTCTGCTATCTGTTATTCCTGATACATTTACCGCGCGTACTATACCAGCGCTGACACAAGCGGAGTTATGGTATGTTGCTGAAGCAATGCAAACCATTTCGCTACCGCCTGAACTCGTTCATGAAGGTCGGCTGCGTCATGGCTTTCATACGATATGGAGACAAGAGCTGCTTCATACTCCTCCTACGACCAATATGACTGAACAGCAGGGGCAAGCTGATGCGGATATCATTGACAGTCGTGATAGCAATAACGGTCTTGCAGCCCAATTAGAGAAATTTCTAGCCGGTCATCACATTAAATATGATTTTCACAATGAGCAGTTAATCCGCCTCAAGCTACATGGGGACAATAATGTGAGCTGGACAGAGCTAATTCGCATTGAAGAGGATGCCGAGCTCATTGTATTGTATGCAATTTTCCCTAGACTTATTGAGGAGCAGCATCGCGAGCAGCTTGCGCTGCAACTTATTAATGAGAACTATGATCTTATTAATGGCGCATTCGAAATGGATATTGCAGATGGAGAACTTCGTTTCCGATCAGCATTGCTTTGTCCAAACGGAATAGACGATCATCATATGATGCAGTTGTTGAATGAGCATATACAGATTATGGAGCAATATGTTCCAGAGCTAATTGATATAATATAGCTTTATTTTTACTGTTAGGCAGCAAAGGGGCTGTTCCAAGACGTCATTGTTTCTTACATGACGTCTTGGAACAGCCCCGCTTTATATCGAAACCATTTACTATCCAGCATGATGATTAATAAGCCAATATAATACCTTTATCGTTAGCATATAATGAGCTCACTCCGCCTGTAGGCACGACGACGATATCTTTGAATTGGAATTGTTCAACTAGCTGCTGCTGTAGACGTAACGCAAGCGGCTCATTATTGCAATGTGAAATAACAGCACGAAGATCCGCTGTATCTTTCCCACTATCTACAACCGTTTCAGCCATTTTTTTGACGATTTTCGTCTGACCTTTACAGGTTGAATATTGCGTAATATTACCATCGCCATCTGAGCCTAGTAACGGCTTAATATTTAAAATGCTTATAATTTTACCCTTTACCTTACTTAATCGACCATTTTTCATCAGATTATCAACATTATCGAGTACAAAATACGTTTTCATTTCATTGATGAACTGCTCAACTTGTGTAATGAGCTCCTCGCCTTGTACACCACTTTCGATAAGATCACGAATCTGAAATGCGATTAACATTTCTCCTGCTGCAGCACTTTTGGAGTCAAATACATGGACGTTATGATCACTTTTCTCTAGCATATCTGCTCCTAATACTGCACTCGAATAAGAGCTAGATAATTTACTTGATAATGTCACGACGAACGTTTGCGGTGATTGCTCGTACAGCTCATGATAGAGAGAAGGTGATGGTGCCGCTGAACCAACCTTACCTGTACAAGCCTGCATTTCTTCAATAAAGCTAGCAATATCTAAAGTTTCATCATCTATAATTTCTTTATCGCCAAGATACAGATTCAATGGCACTACTTTCATATTAAGCGTTTGCTTAATGTCATCAGTTAGATCGCAACAAGAGTCTACAACGATTTGATAAGTCATATGAAACCTCCATCTGTCCTTTATTGCCTTATACTAGCACGTTGATCACTTGCTATACTATTGACAACTATCATATCTTTGCAAATAAAGGCGATGTTTTTCAACTAGATTAACGATATCGACACATTTGACAGTATGTTTTAGCTTGCTAATTTTTTGATCGCTGTGATCTCTTCTTCCTCAAGCGTATAATTGTTCATAAAAGGCAAAAGCTCTATAAGTAATTCCGGTACATTTGTAGGGTAAATAATCGACGATAATCTACTAAGCCACTTTGCCTTTTCATGTCTAAATTCATCGGCACTATAAATACCCCCTTCAAATAATTTCGCTATTTTTTTCAAATCATCCACTAATATATATACGATTATCGTTGTTCTATCTGCTTCCAAAAACTCTATTTTTTTCATCGAATTAATCGCTTCATACGCAGCATCAAAGGGAATTTCAATTTTATTGAAGGCTATAAATATAACCACTCCTAATAAAATGAAGGCTACTCCAAAAACTAACATCAGCCCTCCTTCACTCGTCAATTCACTTCTACCAAATCCAGGTAATGTTAAAAGTAGGCCAGCGATAATAAATATCCAGCCTAGCATGATCTTTACCTTTTCAAGACGAACTGCAATTAAGTAGCCAACGACGGGATCAAACAATACGTATAAGTAAATAACAAACTCACTCCCAATAAATAACAAGCACATTGCAATCATAAATATGTTATTATCCATTACGACGCCCTCCTATTTAACAGAAAAATAGAATCTAATTCCAAATATGCTAACACTAATTTACTTTCTTCATAGATTATACGTGTACAGAAACTATTAGTAAACATTTTGAAACATTTAGTTTGTTTTTAATTTCATTCTTTTTCATTATTGTAAATATGAAGGGGATGATATAGTGGATTATCATAAATTAGGATCTCGTCTCCGACAAGAGAGACAACGATTGAACCTAACACAAGAAAAACTAGCTGAAAAAGTAGATATGTCTCATGCTTATATTGGGCAGATTGAACGGGGCGAGCGCAGCTTAACGTTAGAAACTCTTGTAAATATAGCAGAGGAACTAGATGTCACTGTTGATTACTTATTAGAAAGTGCCATTGACATTAGCAATGCATATTACCTTCAGAAAATTAGACTTCTACTGTCTTCACGTACTCAAGGGGAACAGAAAATGGCGTACGAGATGTTAGAACTACTATTTAAACATCAAGATCAATTACCTGAGTAGGTTGGTTTTGAAAACCTACTTTTATACATGCACTATAAACACTCTGTAGTATATGTATTTATGTATGGAGAAAGAGGCTAGGCAGTTTAAATTAATAAACTGCCTAGCCTCTTTTTGTAGAGCTACAAATGGCGCTCCTCAGTTTCTCCTGACTTCTTTATGTGCTTCTCCTACATTTCATGATG
>DXHF01000135.1 GCA_019113605.1 Candidatus Paenibacillus intestinavium | reverse complement strand
AAATAACAATACAGAGAATGGCTAAGCAAAACGTAAAGCATAGCTCACCGATAGATTTTGATTTGAAGGTCATCGCTAATCTCCTTTCACGTATACATTGCTTCACGATTGATTAGTACAAGCTTGTATCTGATACTTTCTTGGATATCGCATTCATACTAATTAGGAAGACAAAGTTAATAAGTGTATTGAATAACCCGATCGCAGACGCATAGCTGAATTGATTAGAAACAATTCCAATTTTATAGACATACGTTGCAATAACTTCCGATACAGGTAGATTCAGATTGTTTTGCATAAGGAAGATTTTTTCAAAGCCTGTGCCCAAAATATTACCCATACTAAGAATAAATAAAATAATAATAGTAGGCTTTAACGCGGGAAAATCAATATGGCGAATCATTTGGAAGCGATTTGCTCCATCTATTTTGGCGGAATCATAAAGCTGTGGATCAACCGTTGATAATGCTGCTAAGAAGATAATGCTATTCCATCCACAATGCTGCCAAATATCTGATAGAACGTAGAGGGGGATGAACGTATTAACCGAAGCTAATAGATTAATATGTCCAAGTCCAACTGCCTTCATCAAATGGCCTACAATTCCCGTTTCTGACGAAAGTAATACATTCAACATACCAACAAGCACGATAATTGAGATGAAATGCGGTAAGTAAACGGTCGTTTGCATAATTTGCTTGAACTTTTTAATGCGAATTTGATTCAGTAATAAAGCTAGTATAATTGGCGCTGGAAATCCGATAATAATCGTTGCGAAGCTAATAATAAATGTGTTTTTCATTAACGTCGCGAATTGATAATTTTCTATGAACTGCGTGAAATAATGAAACCCGCGAAACTCTCCGCCAGTTAACCCTTTACTAAAGTCGAAATCCTTGAAAGCTAATTGAATACCGTACATCGGAATGTAGTTGAAAATAATAATTGCGATAATAGCTGGTAGTATCATGAGCCATAGTTGATAATCTCTAACAATAGTTTTTGATTTGAGGGCTAGTTTCATATGCATACTCCTTATTGAATAGTAGGGGAGGGCTCAATAGACCCTCCGCTAATCATCCATTAGTTTTTAGCTTTGTACTCGTCGAAATATTTCTGCATAATCTCTAGATTTTGATTCAATCCAGCTTTAACTAATTCATTAACATAGCTATCCCACTCTGCTTGAATACCGTCAGACGTAATCCATTTTGCAAAGTTTGTATTTGCTAGGTTCATAATATTGGTATTGTTCAGGCTCATCGTATTGTTGTCATCGCTTGTGTATTTAATAAATACGTTAGGGAAAATATCTTCTTCGGGATTAATTTTTGCTAGTGCATCCTTAAGTGCTTCTGAATCTGTAAGCACCTCTTGCATATCTGTACCTAATGTTAGCTTAATATCATCGGAAATATAGAATCCGCCGTTATCTGCCCATGTCGAAGTCCATTTCCATGTACCGGGGTCCATTTGCGCATCTTGTGGTGGGAGTACAGCATAAGTACCGTCATCATTTTTCGCGATATTAGGTCCAATTGAACCGAACAGTACTTGAATACCTACTTCAGGAGCATATAGTTCATTAATGAAGCGCATTGCTGCTTCTTTATTTTTCGATTTTGCTGACATTACAATAGCGTTAGCACCAAAGTTTAAAGTATTTGAATCATAACTCCAAGATACATCACCAGTGTACGCATCGCTTGATCTTAGTGGAGCCATTGATGTATATTGCGGAGCTAGCTGCTCACCGAAACGGTCAGAGCCTACCCAGCCCCAAGTGAAGCCTACTTTGGCAATATCGCCCTCGCCACGAGATACAGATTGGAATTTTGTATAATCATGCGTAAATACTTCAGTATTAATGAGACCAGCACTATACAATTTATTAAGAAAGACTACTAATTCTTTGTAGCGATCATCGAGAAGATAGTTCTTCACTTGTCCATCTTCTACGAAATAGCCTTGACCACTTACATCAGAAGAAAGATTAATACCTGAACCGCCAAGCATAACTGCTGGATTGAAGAAGCCACCAATGCCACCCGTCCAGTCCACAGGAATTTCATCGGTAGTATCACCATTACCATTAGCATCTTGTTCTTTGAATGCTAGAAGGACGTTATAGAGCTCATCCCAGTTCGTTGGCATTTCCAATTGAAGATTGTCTAGCCAGGTTTGATTAATATATTGGCGATTTACAGAATCAGGCCAGAAGCGTTGGTACTTCGGTAAGCCTAGTATGCGACCATCAGTTTGTGTGGAGATAATTTTAGTTTCTGGTTTATCGTTAAACATTTTCTCGACATTAGGAGCAAATTCCATCAGTTCATTAATGTCTTGGAACAAACCATTAAATTGTGCAAAGTCTGCATCTGTAATGACTGTTGGGCCGACAAATAGATCCGGAATATCGCCACTTGCTAGCATAGGACCTTTCTTCTGATCCCAGTCCGCCGTAATTTCTTGCCATTCAATATCCACGTTTGCTTTCTCTGCTATTTCTTGAAGCCATTCCATTTCTGCTAAAGGCTTCGTTAGAGCATGCTTTACAATAATGGCAGTAAGCTTAGCTTTTTTCTCATTGCCTTCAGCTGGCTTAGAGCTACCATCTGCATTTCCTTCTGACTTACTACATGCTGCAACTAATGATGCACATAACATGATGACAAGTAACATAGAAATAACCTTTTTCATAAACGTTCCCCCTATATAGTTTTGCCAATGGGTTGGAAAGCAAGATGACATATGTGGTTGGCAAATTAACTTTATCGTGATTGTGTAGCTCCTGTATACGTCCAAGAATTGAGCAATGAACAATTATTGAAAGCGCTTTAAAACGTTGTTAATACGCGGTTTTTAACAATGTTCAAAATTCAAAATTTGAATATTGTAGATTCTACGAAAAAAGTAGATCGGCTAAAATTATAAGATTACACAGTCTACTTACTATACAAGCTCTTGCAGAAAAACCGCTGACCTCTTACTTATTGAAAGCTAAGTAAGTAATCAGCGGTAAAGTTTACTTCATATGATCTCGATATTGTCCTGGTGTAGATCCAGTTATTTTTTTGAATGATCTGATGAAACTTGATGAATTCATATAGCCAACTTTAAGTGCAATTGCTTCGATTGGCTCATCACATGATTTCAAATATTGAATAGAATGTTGAATTCTTAATTGATCGATATACTCCTTGAAATTATGACCAATTGTTTTTTTGAAATGGTAGCTAAAATTGGATACTGACATCTCGAAATGATCAGCCATAAATTGCAATGAAAGATTAGAATCATGCCAGTGAGAATCAACGAACGCTAATATGTTTTCACTTGAAGCTTTTCGCGATGTAGGCAGAGTAAGAGTTATAATCTCACATAGCTTATTCGTTGTATCGGTCATAATCGATAACATCTGATCTAAGGAATAACGATTTTGGAAGACGAATTCAATATTATGAAGTGCTGTATTATTATTCTGCTGGAAGCGTTCAAGTGTATTGAACAAAATACTCATCGTATTGAGATATATAGTACGAATAACATGTGATGGCATGCCAGTACCACCCATATACGTTTGAATATGTTGAATAAGTGCTAGAATACGATCGGCATCATTTTTCAAAATTGCTAATTCTAGCGATTGCATTAATTCCGTTTGATAAGATACGACTCCAGTTGATGGCTGCTGACTATCATTATAAGTAACGATTGTACTTGTACGCTGGAATCGAATTTGCTCAATACTGCGAGATGCTTGCAAATAGCCGTAATGGAATACTTTAATATTATGTTTAGGATGACTTAAGCTAATGCCAATTAAACTATCCAGCTTCAAAACTTCATGTAGCTCCTGCTGTAGTAGGGAAACAAAGGAGTGCAAGGAATCCATTGGCTGATGAGAAATAATAATAATAATTTCATGGTTATATTGACTTTTTAGCACGTATGGAATAATTCCATCTTCGAGTAATTTGAACTTCGCTTTGCAATGCTGAAGGATCGCGAGACTGTCTACAGCACTTTCAGCTGAGAGAATGACAACGGTAATGTATTCATTAGAGAATTTGATATTGTATAAATGAGCGTCCGAGTCGAAGGCTTCCCAATGTTCAAAGTTGCCCAATACGAGCTGGAACAAAATAGTATCTCTCATTTTAGGTCGTGTCTGCTGTAGCTGTTCATCTAGCTTTTCTTTAGTAATAGATAATTGATCGAGTGCATAGTGGATCGTTTCAATTTCATTTTTGGGCGTTTTACTCTCATCGGCAAACAATTTTGAGGAAACCACTACTAGTCTCCTAATCGGATGATAGTTATAGCGCAATGAAATATATATAATTAATGCCGTAATACTAATAATAACGATCAACAATATTAAGGTACTAAATTGAATAATTCTTATATCTTGAATCGTCTCAGCTATCGGTAATAGACGAATATAATTCCATTGATTAATATCAGATGTTGTTCTAGATACAATGTATTGCTCTTTGTTCAACGTAATCGTATGTAAATTAGCAAATTGCTCATCACTTAGTGAAAGAAGCTGATTGAACTCGGAATCAATAATAGTAGGGCAACCAATTGAAGCAACGAGGCAATGCTGTTTGTCATCAGTAATTAGAAAAATGCCATTGTAAGTATCGCTGCTTGATTGCATCATATTCAAAATGGTAGATTCCTTCACAAGAATGAGCATTGAGCCTGGCGAATTGCTGCCGCCTAATGGCATTGGTAATACAAAGCTAAGTAGATTAACTTTATGACCACCCGGAACGTATACAGATTCGGCAGATCTAACAATAGGCTCAGTAGTATAGTTTAGCTCTTGAACCATTTGTTCAGCGGGCCATTGCTCATACACATAGCCTACACCTTTATTGGAGAAATCATCCGTTGTGTATGCGCTTCCAGTTTTGCTGAAAAAATAGTCGATATTTTTGAGATAGAGTAACGAGTTTTCGATAAAGGCATCTGTAATATTGTATTTACGCATTTCTCTAGCGATAATAACTTTTTGATAATCATTCTCAGGTGCCATATAGGGCTTGATTTCGCGATTTTGCATAATTTCTGCGGGGAGATTGTATACATACTTCGTAAATATATCCATAGAGTTCATTAGCTGCTCTGTAACATGCATATTCCAGGCGCTCGCTTTATCTTTTACAATCGCAGTAGAGTAAGGATAATAATAAGCGATAATAGCTGCAATTGGTAAAATAAGAATGGCTATATATGATACTAAAAATTTGATTAATAAAGGCTTTTTGACCATTAACACATCTCCAATCGCGAATACTATTGAATATAATTATAACATAACCATTATTTAATTAGATGAACATTAAGGATCAAAAATTTTCAACTAGAAAGCAACTTAATAATAGAAGTCTAAATATGTACAAAAGGGGGATGCGAACATCCTCCTATTCTAATCAAGTCCAAGATTTTGTCCGTACCTTTTTTGATTGCCGACAAATGTAAATAGACGCATGAACATTATAATTATCGATGCCTATAATTATTTATGAATTTAATGTGGAATTAAAATAATGTGGATATAAATTTTTGTGTGTATCGATCCAATCTTTCATTTCTACAATCATTTGTTCATAACTAGGTACATGGAACGAAAAATCATTTCTGTTATTCCGTAGAGTTTTATCGAGGTTCAATGCAGTAGAAGGTAATATATTTAATTTATTTTCATTAAAGTGGTCATTAAACAGCTTTAATAAATCATACTTAGTTATACTCGTATTGTTCACAAGATTATATATTCCTGTTACGTCTTCTGTCGCCGCTCTTTCCATAGCTTTTGCTAAAGTTAAAGTAGTAACACCAGTCCAAATCGCACCGGTATAACCATTTATAGTTTCATTTTGTTTCATAAACCAATTAAACAATCCAATTCCGTCTTTTTTCATATCTGGACCGATAATTGAGTTTCTAAATGTTAGATGGTGATTACTAATTTCTCCTAAAGCTTTTGATCGATCGTAAAAGGTTTCTCCATCATGTAAGCTATTTTCAAAATACGGAGCCGACTTTCCAGAAAAAACGCAATCTGTACTCATGTGTATGAGCTTTGTTGAGGTATCTTTTAATAAATCAACGATGAAGTGAGGTAAGTAACTATTTAGGTAGACGGCATTTGAAGGCTCCTTATTACAGGCTTCATTTAAAATACCGATGCAATTGATAATGACATCATAGCCTTTGGATAAAATAGATTTTAATAAAGAGGAATCTCGAATGTCTCCGGTGATGTTGTCACAAAAAGGAAATGATGTTCTCGAAAAGGTAGTGACTTCATGTCCTTTCTCATGTAAATATAATGAGATCGTGTGGCCTGCCATACCAGTTGCTCCAAGAACTAAATATTTCAATTTACTCACCCTTTCCATTTGTGTAGCTCTTCCTGAATGAATGGAAGTTGTAACAGCTTTTCTTTGATTTCCTTTACTGAAAGAATTTTTGTGTTATTTGAGTTATATTCATCAGTTAACGTAATTTTATGAGAGCCGTTTTCAAGATATTTCCCATAATTTAGATCGCGATTATCTGAAGGAACTCGATAGAAATTTTCTAAATCAATGGCTTTTGCAGCTTCTTCTTTCGTTAGCAGTACTTCATATACTTTTTCACCGTGACGTGTACCGATCACATTAATTTTATTATTTCCATCAAATAATTCTATTAATGCTTGTGCTAAATCTCCTATATAGGAAGCTGGAGATTTTTGAACCATGATATCTCCATTCTCCGCATGATGAAAGGCGTATAATACTAACTCCATCGCTTCTTCAAGGCTCATAATAAAGCGTGTCATTTTGGGATCAGTAATCGTTAATGGTTTTCCGGCCTTAATTTGCTCTACAAATAAAGGAATGACTGAACCGCGAGATGCCATTACGTTTCCATATCTTGTTCCACAAATTAATGTTTTGTCAGAGGAGACCATTCTAGATTTGGCAATGAATGTTTTCTCCATCATTGCCTTCGAAATTCCCATTGCATTAATGGGGTATGCAGCTTTGTCGGTTGAAAGGCAAATCACTTTTTTTACGCCTGCATTGATCGCTGCAGTCAATACATTGTCTGTACCGAGTACATTCGTTTTGACGGCTTCTAACGGGAAAAATTCACAAGAGGGAACTTGTTTAAGTGCTGCTGCATGGAAAACATAATCGACACCATACATTGCGCCATTTAAACTACTAATATCACGAACATCCCCAATAAAGAACTTAATTTTATTGTTCTGATATCGAGTTCGCATATCATCTTGCTTTTTTTCGTCCCTAGAGAATATTCTGATTTGCTTAATGTCAGTACTTAAAAACCGCTCTAGTACCACATTGCCAAATGAACCTGTACCGCCTGTGATCAGTAATGTCTTATCTTTAAACATAATAATCTCCACACCTTCCCTGTAATAGGACGCTGTAACATTGTAGAAATACAATTGTCTTATTTCAGCCCTCTTTGGTACAAGTCGTATTCAGAATTTTCTCTCGGGTAGTTATACCAATAGGCGAATATGCCAGTATATTTACGGGTTGGGTTTTGATCGAGTAAAGCTCTATTGAAATCACAATCACCGGCCATATCTTTTCTAACAGTGAACGTTGCATCGCCAATACAACTTCTTCTAATAATTTTAAATTGTCCGCACCAGCCATAACGATTTGCCTCGGTTATTACAAAGTTTAGACCTAATTTTGTAAGCATATTGTAGTAATAAATATCATATTGTCCATCGACCTGATCTAATACATCTCGAATAGTTGGCAAATACATATCGTCGCTATCAATGATCCCTAAGTAGTCACCAGTTGCCTCTGCAATACACCGGTTATAGGTATAACTCGCACCCATATTTTTTTCGTTTAGTAAAATTTTTAACTGTGGGCAAGTTTTTTGATATTCCTGTAAAATTTCTACGGTTCGATCTGTAGAGCCATCATCACATACGATAATTTCATAGGCATAATCTTTTGGAATACTATCTAACATGGTTTTAATCCATTGTTGACTATTATAAACGGGACTTATAAAGCTGAATTTCATACAAATCCTCCTACCTTAAAATGACTAATTTATAGGATAAATGATTTCAATTAAATTACTATATGCATGAAATGACGTGGAGGTACCCACTTCAGCACATCAGTGTTCGTTCCAAAATGTATAACATACTCAAGTACTATAAATAATTTTCGCTCTAGCGAGGATACTGTAACACTTTTTAGTTCGTTGAAATAATATAAGGAATGACTAAAAATAGATCCAGAATATTATAGCTGGATCCGAAATTATTGATACCCATTTAATGGATTGAATGAAAAATTGATAATTCGTTGGAGTAAACAATATATTACGGAAAGAGATGATTATTATGAGGTTAAACTGGCATGAGGATTTTATTTTTAATTTGGCAAGTCTTATAAGGCCAAAGGTATATGTGGAACTGGGCATACAGAATTGTTACCTGTTTAATCGAATAGCACCTCTGGCTGAACGCTCGATAGGAGTGGATATTACTCCAAGTGCCGGAAATAAGATGATCAAAGAAATGAATGCTCAATTTTTTAATGGTACCACTCAGGAATACGCTAAGGAATTAGAGGCTAATCCTCTGCAAATTGATATGTTATTCATTGATGCAGATCATTCGAAAGAGGCAGTGCTACAAGATTTCAGAGATTTTTTTCCATTTGTAGTCCCGCATGGCTTAATATTGTTGCATGATACTCATCCTGAAAATGAGCATATGATGCAGCGGTCATTATGTGAGACTGCATATCAAGCAGTTGAAGAATTATCAAAGGAAACATCATTATATGAAATGATGACAATCCCAATCTCGCCAGGATTAACAATCTGTAGGAAGCGCCAGACGCAATTATCGTGGCGTGAAGAGTAAATGATCGATTGTATTTATAAGGAAGGTTCTATCGCAGAATAAAAATTATAGATCGTTACTCTCGGAAATTTATTAATTCTTATGGAATCAAAAAAGCGCAATAACTCTGTTCTAGCTCAGAGACATTGCGCTTTTTGTGTTTGTTTTGGAGAAGTTTACTTTGTTTTGTTTTCGTCATCTT
>DXHF01000134.1 GCA_019113605.1 Candidatus Paenibacillus intestinavium | reverse complement strand
AGCGCTGTACGGTATGTAATTTTATTTCTAAAGAAATTGGACTTCTTTTAGACATTAGAAAAACTCCCATCATTAGTAGCAGTAGAAGTTTTTGTTTTTTCTACTGTCTACTATAATGGGAGCATATCAGTGATAACCTTCGTCAGCTTTTTCATGTTCATATTCATTGGACTAGATTTTATATAAATCATTTTTTACTCCATATTCTTGTATTTAGATCAAATTCTTCAATAAGACTGAAGAAAAACTTTAAATCATCATAGACAGCCTTCATCCGATAACCTGCACTATGCTCCTTATGCATTGGCTCTTCAAAGTAATTATTGTCAGAGGCGATCGCAATACACATATAGGAATCAACAAAAGAAATATCAATTTGTTCATTGTGCGATTTTTTAAAGTCTAGTATTTGTTCCATTAAATTCGGGGATAATAAATATCTCGCCTCAATATCATTGGAGGTTCTTACATTAAAATGCTCATTGAACTCTTCACTTTCAAGATTAATATCAATTTTTGCTGCTCGACTTGAGCCGACCATCGAATATTGCTTGAACGAGCCAAACATTTTTTTGAACAATCCACTGTCCGGAGGCACGACCTTGTTGGACTGCAATATTGTAATTCCTGAGAAATCCTTTTTGAAATCAGCTACAAACAATACTCCTGAAAATCTTGTATGATTCGTCGTTGTCGTATTACCTTTAGAATCCGTTGACTTGGTAATTTCTACTAAAGTTAGCTCGGAAAAACGAAATTCAGTAAGTCCTAATTGTCCTATAAGCAAATCTTCGCCCGTTGTACGGTCAATCGTAAAATCGAACAATTTACAGTTTCGAATCCAATGGTCGTCCATGCGGTCCTCGGGATAGTAATTGCAGTAGTAAATATGTTTATCGCTATCCTGTAGCGATGCACATAGCTCCACTGTTTTGGAGGCAAACGGTGCAATCACTTCTCTTTTGAACATCGTTCGATATTGCTCTGCGCTTTTGCGCTTGGCGTATACAGACATTAACCAAACAATAATGAAAATAATCCAACCAATAATAAAATAATACGACTGATAACTTAAACTAACCAATGTACTTATAACATTTACAACAAAAAATATCGCTAATACGCGATTATACTTCGCACGCTTTTGCTGCGCAAGCTCTCTTATTTGATCCAATGCTTCTAGTGGAACAGTTAATCGCGCATTTACTTCTCCATAAGTTGGTAACATCTGCGTTACCTCCCTAATATATTTCTAAGATCTACTTCAGCCTTTTTCTCTTGGGCAATTTCGAGCAGGCTTTCTTCACGGAATCCAAACATTCCTGCAACCATATTCGTCGGTATAGATTGAATTGCTGTATTATAGCCTGCTACATTAGAGTTATAGCTACGACGACTTGCTGATAGCTTCTCTTCCAGCTCATTAATCGTCCGTTGTAGATGCAAATAATTTTCATTTGCTTTTATTTCAGGATACGCTTCTGCTTGAAAATTAATTGAAGAAAGTGCTCTATCTACTTCCACATATTGCTTTATTTTCTCTGCGGAAGGTGCTTGATTGCGTAATCCTGCACGTAAGCTCGTCACCTGCGCAAGTGTCTCACGTTCATGTGTTGCATAAGAAACGACAACTTCCGCAATTTGTGTCAGTGCATCGTAACGATTTTGCAAATAAACATCAATAGCAACTAAAGCTTCTTTAATGCGATTACGTCTACTAACTAAACCATTGTATGTAGCAATTAAGAAAATACCTACAATTACAATGACGCCAAGCAAAATACCAAATCCAACCATCGTCATCACCTCATCAAATTTATGAGCAATATCGGTTATATGCTCGATTCTGAATACTTCAGCCAAGGAGCTACTATTATTAGATTAGCATATTCAGTGAAAAATTGTAGCTTTTATGCAATAATTTTATAGCCTTCTCTTCATCCTATTCATATTCTGCTTCCGATCAAAATAGTTCCTGAAAATGGACCATAATGTGTTTACAACAGTAGGATACGCAAAAAAAGCTTTCCCTTTAATATTGGCGCATTTCGAGGCAATATTAAAGGGAAAGCTTATTATATGGTAGTTCTCCATCTTATTAATTATTCTAAATTCGCATGATTTCCGTACATCGCGCTACCGCTGCTACGCTGCTTTTGCATCATTTTCAAGATAACTGTATCGCACACTACCAATAATATTTGTTCAAATAAAGAACCCATTGGCTGGATTGACGCTTCTTGATCTAACTGGTTTTTCGGTGCTCCTGGCAGTTGAACGTTAAGATGTGCTAGTCTCCCAATAGTAGAAGACGCAGACAACGTCAATGTTGCTACTGTGGCTTCTAAGCTCCTTGCCTTCTCTGCCATCGGTATAAGCGATCTCGTCTCTCCTGATCCAGTACCTATTAACAATAGATCTCCCTTAGCAATACTACGTGTCACTGTTTCACCAACAACGTAGACATCAAGTCCAAGATGCATCAACCTCATTGCAAATGCCCGCATCATTAGTCCAGAACGACCTGCACCCGCTACAAAAATACGCCCAGAGTCTGCAATAGCCTCCGCTAATTGATCCAATTGCTTATCAGCCACTTCATCAGCTGCTGCATGAAGTTCGGCCATAATGGAATGAATATTATAGTTATTCGTCATATCAGCCACTATCCTTGTTGAATCAATTGTTGCATTTGAGCAGCTGCTGCTTGAATATCTGCATGCCCTGTAATGCCGCCACCAACAATAATAAGATCTGGCCCAGCTGCAATTACTTCAGGTAATGTATCTAGCTTAATGCCACCTGCTACAGCAATTCTTGCATTTTTCACAACGGATTTGATCGTACGAAGATCTTCAAATGAATTTTGACCAGCAACTTGAAGATCGTAGCCAGTATGAACACAAATATAATCTACACCGAGTGCGTCCACTTGTGCTGCACGCTCCGCTAAATTTTTCACCGCAATCATATCAACCAAAATTTGTTTCCCTTGTTTGCGAGCTTCTGCAACAGCACCTTGAATGCTAGCATCTTCTGCAACACCAAGAATTGTAACGATATCAGCACCTGCTTCAGATGCCTTCATAACTTCATAGCCGCCTGCATCCATAATTTTTAAGTCCGCAAGAACGGTTAAGTTAGGAAAAGCTTCTTTGAGAGCCTTTACCGCATGTAATCCTTCATTAATAATAATCGGTGTTCCAATCTCAACAACGTCAACATAAGACTCTACCTGCTTCACAACTTCAATTGCCCCTGGGATATCAACAAGATCTAACGCTAATTGTAATTTCATATATGATCTGCTCCTCTATCGTTTGGTTTATGTTACAAAACCAATTCTAGAGTTTAATGTTCTGTTTGAACAGTACGCACTTTAATGTAACGTAGTACCCATTTGGTAACTATCCAGTAGATATTTACTCACTTTTTGGGGAAGCTGTGCCCTTGGAAAGATGCTTATCTCCCCACTCTGATAGTACATTCAGCAATTGTTTCACCGTCAAACCGTACTCCGTTAAAGAGTATTCTACTTTCGGTGGAGCTTGTACATATACTTTACGTTCTATAATCGAATCTTCTTCTAGTTCACGTAGCTGTTGCGTTAACATCTTCTGAGTGATTTGAGGCATCTCTCGCTTCAATTCACCGAATCGATGTGTACCTTCTGTCAAATGACAAAGAATAACCGGCTTCCACTTTCCGCCTATAACCTTTAACGTTAATTCAACTGTCTCTTTAAAATGTAGATCACCCAAGCTTCATGACTCCTTACTTCATCATAATTCGACCTCTATATTGAGAGATCACTTAATTTCATCGAATATAAAGTCCAATTTTTGAACTTGCACTTATAGATATATCATACCATTATATAGCTGAACAACGATATTTTCGGAAATCCGTCAACCTGTCCAAGAAATTTCTCTATGAATACATACTATGAAACTATCAAAAGGAAAGAGGTGATGATGAATACTCCCGCCACTTACAAGCGCTAGCGCTTGGGCTGAAGTGGGGGTTTCTGATGGTTCATCCCATTTATCTCAAGATGCTTAACACCAGTGGAGTTGACACATTGATGGTCTGGTTACCATCCAACCCCTCTATCCCATTCGCATCTTTGACCGATACGTTTGGGAATACTTTTCGCATAATATTGGCTGCACCGTTGACATCGGCATGAATCAAACCCTTCGTGTTCTGATA
>DXHF01000133.1 GCA_019113605.1 Candidatus Paenibacillus intestinavium | reverse complement strand
TACAAAAAAAACCTAATAAAGTTTCATTAGGTTTTTTTCGCTTGTATCATTTCGCAACTTTAATTTGAAGATTCAAGTACATCTCTACCCAGAACCAAACTATGAAACAAAATCCAGCAACGTGTACGGTTCTAGTACACAAGCGGTCAATGTCTTGCACGAGGCTTCAAATAAAAGTTCAAAATCGCGGGCTGTCAGCACCAAGAAGATGCCCTCCAGCGGAAACGAGGCGCACAGTGTACATTATTGGTACACGAGCACACGCAGGCTTTCGATGGAGAGCATATTCGATGCCGATTACGCTACGACAGCATACTCATCGTGATCACAGTCCGCGATTTTGAACTACTTCTAACCTTCGTTAATAGCACGTATCATCTCGAGCGATACTTTAGGCTGACGGTCGTACGTTAACAAGCCGTTAATTTCCTGCTCTACATCTGTTAATTGTGTATAACAATAACCTTGAACCACTTTGGAATCTTGCATCGGCTTAATAACCGCCTCTAATCTCTGAATAAAATCTTCATCATTACTAGCGCCAGAATAGCCCCAGCCTTCCCATTCACTCTTCTTATAGGCAATTCCACCGAACTCTGTGACTAGTATTGGTTGGTTACGATAAGTATAGCCTCCTACTGACAGATCACGATTAGCAGGTTTCGCCGCTATTGTCGATTCAACAGTTGCATAACGCTCTCTCAGCACTTCTTCTCTCCACTCGTAATCGTGAATGTTATAAAGATCTGTTTCCACCATTTCCCAACCATCATTCGAAATAACTGGTCTTGTCGGATCTAGTGATTTCGTTAAGTAATACATCGACATCGCATGATGCTGCTGCAATGGATCTACTTTAATATTCGGTACGCCCCAGCTTTCATTAAGCGGTACCCAGACGACTAGACTAGGATGATTGTAGTCGCGATCGATTGCTTCTTGCCATTCCTTCGTAAATTTGCGCACATACTCATTAGAATATTGATAAGCATTTGCTGCTTCTCCCCATACTAGTAGCCCCATGTGGTCACACCAATACAAATAGCGAGGGTCTTCAATTTTTTGGTGCTTACGTGCACCGTTAAAGCCCATTTCCTTCGTCAGCTCAATATCACGCTTAATTGCCTCATCACTTGGAGGTGTTAAGTTTCCATCCGGGAAATAGCCTTGATCAAGCACTAATTTCATTTGATACGGTCTGTTATTGAGGCATAACAAACCATTATCGATAGATACTTTACGCATTCCGAAGTAGCTGGACGTTTGATCCACTACTTTGCCATCAAGCAACAGTGTGAATGCCACGTCATATAAATTAGGATTTTCAGGCGTCCACCAGCGACCTAGTCCATGATCGTTAAAGTCATGCAAACCAATTCTGCGTTTGGATTGTTGCTGCTTCAATGCGAACGTATCTGAAACAAGTGCTTCCCCATTAAAAGAAATATCAACCTGTAGCTCTAATTCACCTTGCATCGTCATGCCACCTACAAAGAAATCCATTTCTATCTCGTTTGAATCAATATGAGGCGTAAACTTCACTTTAGACAAATGAATCTCGGACACAGCTTCCATCCATACCGTCTGCCAAATTCCCGTTGTGCGAGTATAGAATATGCTTGCGGAATCAGATAGCCAATATTGCTTCCCTCTTGGAAGCGTTACATCACGGCTGAAATCTACCGCTTTTACAACGACCATATTGTCAGTAGCCTGCAGTACATCTGTAATATCCGCATGAAACGGAGTATGTCCACCTTCATGGTGAGCAACCTGGTGACCATTCACCCATACCGTTGCTTCATAATCTACTGCACCAAAATGAAGGATAACCCGCTTATTAGTAAACGACTCTGGCATTTCTAGTAAACGACTATACCACACAGTATCATGGAAATCAGGATCAGCAATACCGCTTAATTGACTTTGATAAGCGAACGGTACTTGAATACTTTTAGAAAAGGCTTGTCCACCTAGCTCCCAACGTTCCTTACTTCCTACATTCGCATCATCAAATTCAAAGGACCATGCCCCATTCAAATTCACCCATGCTTCCCTTACATATTGCGGTCTTGGATATTCCATACGATATGCTGTCATGTTCATTTCTCCTTTTCATATACCATCTATTTTTCCCGATATTCGGTAGGTGACATGCCTGTCTCACTTTTAAATACTCGATTGAAATGTCTAATATTCGTAAAGCCGATCTGCTCGGCAATGACTACCAGCTTTTGATCCGAATAAGCCATTCGCTTCTTCGCTTCTGCAATTCTAACCTCATTTAACTTTTCGACAAAAGAAGTCCCTGTCCGCTGTTTAAATAAACTGCTAAAATAAGCTGAATTTAAAAAGACGGTATCGGCAACATCCTTTAAAGTTAGCTGCTCAGAAAAATGTTTTTCAATAAATTTAACGGTTTTCTCGATAGGATCCTGTTCCAATAAAACTTGATTGCTATTTGCTGTATGCATTAACTTCACCAGCATTTTTCCCAATTCCTCGGACAGTTCTTCTTCAGTAGATATCGAGCAAATATGCAGCAGGACAGAACGAACATCATCTGTTCCGAGCCATTGCTTAGTAAGCCTTAGTTGATTGGCCCACTCACAATAGTGGATAAACATTTTGCATATTTGCTGCTGTACCAGCTGCGGGGAATCCGCATCCCTACACAACTTATATACGTATCGTTCCACCTGTGTAAAGAGTTCCTCTACCTTCCCATCTTGAAATGAATTTTCAATCTGATCCCATGAAAGAGGTATATAGTCGTGCTGCGGTGTACCAAGCTGAGTATCACTTTCATACCGATAAACCCGATCTCCACCTAATAATAATCTTTGCAAAAAAGCTTGCTGTGCTTCTTGATAGCTTTGCGGAATATCCTCTATTCGGTCATATGCGCACCCGATACCAATCGTAACGGTCATATTAGATAAACTGGTGACCTGCCTGCGAATCGTTTCCCCAAGCTCCATCATCTCCTGCCTGGCACCTTCACGCTCTTCATGGTTAACAATGACGACAACCTCCGTCATTGTTGGCGAGCAGCAAATACCAATAAATCTCCGATCTAGTATTTCTTGCACCAACTGCTGCATAAAGAGAACAAATAATGAAGGATCTGCTTGATTGTACCTTTTCTCTTCAACAGACTGCTTATCTAATTGCAACACGATACAGGAATTCCACTTTTCTTTAAATATAATTCCGGTACCGAGCAAAGGTTCAAAATCTTTTTTTTGAAGCTTGCCGCACAATAGGCCCGTCACAATATGCTCGCGCGCACGTTCGATTTGCTCACGCTTATTAACATGTTGCTGTTGAGAAGCTTCTACCTGCTGCTGAATTTTTTCTTTCATAGTAAATAAGCTTCTACTAAGCTCCTCACGCTCAATTGGCTTCATAATATAATCTTTCGCACCTTGACGCATTGATTGTTGTACATATATGAAATCATCATAGCCGCTTATTACAACACACAATACGGTGGGGAATTGCTCAGCAATTTTTCGTTGTAGCTGTATGCCATCCATTCGCGGCATTCTAATGTCAGTTAAGATAGCATCTGGCTGCAACTTGTCCACTTGTTCAAGCGCTTCGATGCCATCTCGTGCTTCTCCAACGATTTCCCAATCCTTGTCCAGCTCTTGAATCATTTTTTTCAGGCCGGTACGAAAGATCGTTTCATCGTCTACAATGAGAATAGTTGGCATAGAATCCCTCCTAATGTGATATTTTCTTCGCTGTAATGGGCAAGGATATCGTTACTTCCAATCCTGATGGTTCCACGTTTTGTAACACTAAGCCGTACGGCTCACCATAATGCAATACAATTCTGCGATGCACATTCAGTAAGCCATTACCAAAGCTTCCTCCAATATCTTTGGAATGCTTTAACTTCCATTGCAGCTTAGACAGCTCTTCATCGACAATTCCAATCCCATCATCCGAGACAATGACAACTAATTTATGCTCATCTCTTCGACAGATCAGCTTTATTTCTCCATATCCCTTACCGCGATCAATACCGTAATTAATTGCATTCTCCACAAGAGGTTGAATGATCAACGGAATAACTTCACAATCCATCAACTCATCATCAGCATCAAGCAGAAACGTAATCCTATCCTCATATCTCATTTGTTGTATCGTCATATAGCCCTTCACATGATTTAGCTCATCCTGCAGGCTCACCCATTCTTTTCTACCATTTAGACTATATCGAAGCAGTCTGCTCAACGTATTGGTCATCGTAACAACTTCCCGATTGCCTTTAATTTCAGCATACATACTGATCGAGCCTAATGTGTTGTATAGAAAGTGAGGATTGATCTTGCTCTGCAATGCAGCAATTTGTGCATCTTTTTCACGAATTTCTGTTTCGTACAAAAGATAACCCAGCTCACTTAATCGCGACACCATTTTATTAAAGGTATTGCCTAAATGCCCGACCTCATCCCATTGTTTAACGGGAAACGCCACAAGTAGATCACCACGCTCTACTTTTCTCATAAGCTTCGCTAAATTTCGCAGTGGCTCTGTAATCCGATAAGCTAGAAATGTAGATAATAAAATGGCCAAAACAACACATACTGCCCCAATAATGAGAATCGTATTTCTAATGACGACCGTTTCCTTAGTCAGTTCCGTTACAGGCACGATCCCTACCGTCTTCCAGTTCGTTATGTTAGAAGTAACGTAAGCAATTTGCTGGCGCTCTCCGTCTAGCTCGGCATGGGTCACTCCCTCGAATTCCTCAAGTAGCCCAAGCTCCAGTAGCTTACTACGCATCATATCCGTCTGCTTAGCTGCTACTAACTGTTGTTCATCCGTTGACACAAATATTTCCTCGCGATCACCTAATGTCACTTCAGATAATATTTGTTGGATAAACTTAGGATTCACATCAATGACAATATAGCCAAGCTTTTTGCCTGAATCAAACACTCTTAGCTCCCGGGCAATTGAAAATACAGGGTATTGGATCCCATTGACCGTTTCAATATTATGAGTAGCTACAAAGGTAGATTGACCATACCCCAAACTCTCTTGCTGTAGCCAAGTCGCATTTTCATCAATACTATAAGTAGTGACGTACTGACTTTCAGGTAATACAACATACGATGCGCCATACTCTCCGAACAAGGATACGCCGACAATATCAATTCTGCCGTTCAGAAACACCTGCGTAACGAAGTTATTCAAATCTTTAATTTCCTCCAAGGTTAGCGGCTGTTCATGCTCACGCTTACTATTTAGAAACGCCATAATTTCCTCATATTGATAAGGCATTAATGTAAGGCGATCTAACTCCTCCATATAGGCATCCATACGTAGAGTAAGCTGCTTTAATGTTTGCAGCTGATAATCACCAACCTTTTGCTCAAGCTTATCAGCGAAAATAGTAAACGTGAAATAGATCATAATACTTAACGGAACGACAATGAGAATAAAGTAAATAATCGCTAGCTTTTTCGCCAACTCTTTATGTTTAAACCATTCAGTTACTTTTCTCATTCTCGTTCTCATCAGTAATCTATTCCTTCAACTCATTATTTATTTTGCTTTGCGTTTGTTTCAATGTTTCTGCTGGAGTTTGCTGTCCGTAATTCATTTTTTCAAATTCCTGAATGAGAATTTCTACAATCGGCCATTGCATCACATGTCTCGGCCAATAGGCTACATAATTGGCCGTCGCGGCGTAATCGCTACGATAAGGCAGATCTTCATATTCAGAACTTTTCACAACAGAGGTCATACTTGGTACATGTCCCGCTTCCGCCCACTTGGCTCCATGCTCTACAAGCCATTTCATAAAGTATAAGGCAGCATTTCTTTTTTCATTCGTCATACCATGTTTAGTCGGTATAACTAACGTATGAGAATCACCCCAGACTGCAGCTTGATCAAATACAACGGGGAGCGGGATCACGCCAAAATTTAATTTCTCCACTTCTTCAAAAGCGCCTGTCCCCCATACTCCTGTAATAAGTACAGCGGCCTGACCATCATAAAACATTTTGAATGCATCGTTAATATTAGGTGGAATAATTCCCTCATTGTAAAGCTGATGAACGTATTGGAGAGCTTTGAGAGCTTTTTCATTGTTAATAATCACTTCGGTCCGCTCATCATTATAAAATGCTCCTCCGCCATCTATTTGATTGTATAAGCTCCACCACAGCCATACAGAATCAATTCTCGTTCCTGGCTGTGCCAACGGAGCAATCTCTGGCGGTAGCTTTTGTTTCAGCACTTGTAAAAAAGCTTCCAACGATTGCCCACTATTAAGCAATGGCTCGCCCTGAGCATCCAATAGCCCTGCCTGCGCCAAATGATCTTTATTATAATAAAGCACTAAGGTGTGAGTATCTAATGGCACTGCATAAGGAACATCATCATAGACCGTGGATTCCAAAATATTAGCATTAAAGGTATCCCAATCTAAACTGACCGCACTAGCAGGAGCTTCTAAATTTTCAATATAACCATTTTGAACAAATTGAGGTAAGCTTGTCTGATGTAAAATGGCTACATCGGGTGCACTGCCTGATAAAATTGTCGTACGCAGACGTGAGTAGTAGTCATCTAATCGTGAATTAACCTGTATCACTTGAATATGACGATTTTCCTCATTAAACAAATCAACCAGCTGGGTCATAAATCGATTGTCCCCACCGCTAAATGGCGTCCAATATTCCAGATTAATGACTTTCGGGTTTTCACCCGGCATATTTACGGGACCATTAGGAGCCGCGCAGCTCATAACAAACAAAAGAAGGCTAAAACAAATGAATAATGCTATCCTTTGCGTCCATTTTGTACTGTTCATTGCTTAGCCCCCTACTTGAATGTGTTATTATTTGACTGTTGCGCAAATATCGATATAATCGATTTCCAATTGGCTCGTTGCATTACCGAGATGGATCACGTTGGAACCTGCCCCAAGCTTCACGATCATACTCGTCGGTACAAACTGATTGCGTTCCGTACTAGCTAAAGTAAGACTTTGCTTCTTGACTTCATTGATCGTGATATCTATTGTTTGTTCCTGTCCACTCGTATTCGCTATTGCTAAACGTAGCTCATATTCTCCGGCAGCTGGAACTTTTATATTAGTAAAGCTAATTGTTTTCTGCTTACCTGCAGCAATAAATACAGTACTGCTATTAGAAGCAAACGGATTATCTTGAGCCTCAGAATCTCCAAAAACAGTAGCATATTCTGCTTCATATCTTGGAATTTCAATAGCCGAAATATATTCCTTAACGCCTTCGCCTTGCAGGGAGATTGCTTTCTCTCCCGCCAGCAATGACGATTGCAAGTACACATATCCTACTTCATTATCTCCAGTGGGAGCAAGCTTAAGCTGCTGCTCTGACTGCCCATTCAATGCTACCGTTAATATGCGATTCTCGCCAGTTACATTTTGGTAATGGAATAAAATTGGAAGCATAGTATCTACCATTGTGGAAATCCCTGTATATCGGTAACCGTCAGCTTCCTCAATCGCATCTGCGCTTCTATATATGCCTGAGCCTTCAGGTACAGCTATTGCTGTCATAAGCGATAACGGCACGCCAAACTTTGGTTGCCCTTGCTCATTCCATTCTACCCTTTGCGCGCGAGCGCGACGGTTACCCCAACCATCATTAATCCCTGTTGTCGCGTGATAAACAATAAATGTTTCGCTTCCATCAGGTGAAGCTACAAATGAATTATGTCCCGGACCATACACGCTAGCCTCATCATTCCGAGTCATAAGTGGCTCTGCTTTTTTACTCCACTTAGCTGCGTCTAACGGATCAGCATCTTTTTCTAAAGTAAGCAAACCTATACTATAGTCAGGTGTCCAGCTCCCAGCACCTGAATAAGCAATATGAACTTGACCATCCTTTTTCAATATCGCTTGACCTTCATTAATGTAAGGCGGACCACCCGCTTGTTCCCACGCAAGATCAGGCTTACTGATCAGAACTCTTGGCCCATTAATTGTATAAGGATTACTCATCGGAGCGATATATGTGTTTTGTGCAATATTTTCATCGCCTTCCCAACCAGACCAAACAAAATACAATTGATCTTCCTGTTCCAGCACTAAACCGTCAATTGCCCATTTATCGGTAGCATCAGTTACTTGACCCTTGAAGCTATATTCGCCCATCGGATCATCGGTTACCGCTTCAAGAGCGTACATACGATGGTTTTCATTTTGACCGTTATCAGCGGCAAAATAAATATACCATTTACCTTGAATGAACTGAATTTCGGGTGCCCATAAATTGGCGGAATACATCGTATTCACTGGTGGATACCATACGACTTTTTGCTCTGCTCCTCTAAAATCTAATGTTTTTGAGCGGAGCAACATAATATCTACACCATCATGCGTAAAGGTCATATAGTAAAAGCCTTTATGATAGGCAACACTTGGATCAGGTGTGTCCATATTTACTAATAGGTTTTTATAGGTACCCCCATGTCCATTATAAGGGACATTCATTTGAACGTCGTTAATCGGCGAGCGAAACATTAGCCATCCCCCTGCTATAAGCACTACTAGCAAAACTACAACCGCTGTAATCCCTTGTTTACGAGTAATTTTCATGCTTATCCTCCATGAATATCATTGTGCTTCCTACTTATTTTACTGCAGATTGAGTAATTGCTTTAACAAACGATCTTTGACCAACGATAAAAATAATAATAACGGGTAGAGCAGCAATTGTTGTCATCGCCATCAGCTTACCGTAGCTTTGTGTGTAGCTTCCTGTTGCCATAATGGCAATACCTGCCGTAATGGTACGCATTTCTGGAGATGACGTTGCGTATAATGGCCAAACAAAATCATTATATATCCCCATAAAAGTAAAGATTGCAAGTGTAACCATAATTGAAGTAGCTGATGGCAGTAAAATTCGAGCATAAATATGCCATTTATTCGCTCCATCAATCCGCGCAGCTTCTTCAATCTCCTTTGGAAACGATACAAAAAATTGATAAAGCAGAAATACACCGAATGCCCCTGCTGTCGCTGGGAGTATTAAGGCTGGATAAGTATTAAGTAGACCTAATGCATTGAATTCCATATACATAGGTAAAAACGTAAGTACAGATGGAATCATTAAAGATGCGATAAAGATAGGTAACATTACACGTCTTAAAGGCAGATCATTCAGCCTTGCTAGTCCATATGCCGCCATGGAATCAATAAATAGTACAATAATGGTTCCGGCAACTCCAACTAGCAATGAATTTGCGATCCAACGCATGATCGGTACATTCATAAACTCTCCTTGAATCCCTTGTACAAAGTTATTTACCGTAGGCTTGATCGGGAATAAATTCATTTGTCCTGAAAGTGCCTCAAAATCATTTTTAAATGCAGTCGACAGCATCCATATTAAGGGAATGAGGAAGATCACAGCGATTATACTAGCAATTAGAACAAGTCCGATTTTTCGAGCTCTCATTTATTTATCCCCCTTCTTCGCCATCGTTAGTTTCATTTGTACGAGAGATACAATGATAATGAGTAACGCCATCATAATAGCCATTGCCGAAGCTGAACCGATTTGCTTACGGGCGAAAGCTTGATCAAGTACATTCATTAACAATACTTTTGTCGAATCACCAGGACCACCTCTTGTTAGGAGGAATGGCTGTGCATACACATTAAAGGATGCGATCGTTGAAGTAATCATTACAAAAAGCATTACGGGCTTAATCGTTGGTAGCGTAATGTGAATAAACTTCCGCCACTGATTGGCACCGTCAATAGACGCTGCTTCATAGTAATCCTCCGGCACCTCATTGAGGGCATTCACAAAAATAATCATATTAAATCCGATCGTCCACCATAAAGTAGTTATAATAAGTGCAATCCATGCCCAAGGTGTAGCTGTTAACCATGGAATGCCCGCTATGCCCATTTTTTGAAGTAAACTGTTTAAAAATCCTGCATTCGTATCAAACATCATTAACCAAATAACTGCCATAACTGATGCGGACAACGCATAAGGCATGAAATATACCGTTCTAAATAACCCTCTAATTTTTCTAGGTAATGCATTAACTAACATAGCCATCCCAAGTCCTGTAAAGATCAATAATGGGACAGAATAGATAACGAACTGAAAAGTTGCCCATAAACCTCTAAAAAACACACTGTTGGTATACGTTCCCGGTGTGAAAATATCAATATAATTTGCCAAACCTACAAAATCGTGATCAACAGACAATAATTCAAAATTGTGTAGACTTAAATAAACACCATATAAAATGGGGAATAGTAAAAAAACACTAAAAGCAATTAAATATGGAATGACGAATAGAAACGAAGTAAAGCGGGAACCCACACTACTTTTCATCATATTACCCCCTTCTGTGCTTACAGACTAATAGCTTGATGGCTTTAATGATTATAAAAAGAAGATGGGACATCTGTTACATCATCCCATCTTCTCTTCAGTTGGAACTATTTCATCGCTTGATGAGATTTATTAACTGCATCATCCATAGCTTGCTGAACCGTTTTATTGCCAAGCAACGCGTTGTTCAACTCAGCCCAGATTGGCTCCGAAATCGTATCCCAATTAATAACGTTAGGGCTAAATTGTACATATTCGAAAGAAGATGCAATCGTACTTTGGAACTCGAGAGCTTTAAATGCGTCACTTTCAATCATCGGGATAGAAGCTAGAGCTTGACCAGATTCAGCCCAATCCATAGAATTAGTAGTAACGTATTTCAAGAAATCACCTACGCCAGCAACAACTTTTTCATCTGTAATGCCTTGAGGAACTACGAAACCATGAGAACCAGCATATACAGCTTGCTCCGCTTTACCTAACTGAGGAACAGTTGTCACGCCATAATTTATGCCAGCTTCATCAAATTGTGATTTCATCCATGGGCCGTTAAATTGAATAGCATTTTTACCTTGAAGGAACAATGTGTTTTCTCCATCTTGCTGCACGTTAGCAGGAGAAGTACCCGCCTCAATCATGTCGCGAAGATATTGAACAATTTCAACCACCTCAGGGGAATTAAAGCCTACGTCATTTCCGTCCCATAGCTGACCACCATTTTGCCAAACTAATGTTGGGAAAATAAATTGTTGTGGCCAAAGAGTTGGAACTACATAACCATAGACACCTTTACTAGCATCTGTTAACTTCGTAATTGCATCATCAAACTCTGCACGGTTTGTCGGAACAGTCGTTACACCAGCTTGCTCGAATAAATCTTTGTTATAATACATAACTAATGGGTGAATATCCAAAGGAATCGTATACCAATTATCCTCGATTGTAGCGTATTCAACAGGTGCTACTGCGAAGTCTGCTTTGGAAATACCTGCCGTTGCTGCTAATTCATCAATTGCTTGTAATTGATTTTTGCTAGCATATGTTGGCACTTTGTCTACATGCATAATCATTAAACTTGGTTTATCTTTAGCTGAGCTTAATGCGATATCCATTTGCTTGTAATATTCTCCATTTGGGTGAATAACAAAATTCACTTTATACTGATCCTGTGAGCTATTGTACTTATCAACAATCTTTTTCATATATGGACCATCTGAACCAGAAAACGGTGACCAGAACAATATTTCTGTTTTCTTGCCAGCTCCACCTGAACTTTGGTTTGAGCTGTTGTCACCTGAGTTACTGCTGCATCCTGCTGCGATCATAGCAACAACTAGAATAAGAAGTAGTAAGCTAGACCATTTCATCCCTTTTTTCTGCATAATTCGAATCCCCCTATTTGTGTAATTCAGTAGTTGTTACTACCTTGCTTTCATCATAAGCGGAAGGGGAGCCACGACAAACGTCACATTTATAGATGATATGGACATATCTTTAGATTGTTATAAATAAGTTGGCTCTCGGCACGCAAAAAAAGACGACTCTTCATTCGCAAACCGAATGAAAAATCGTCTTTTTTTACCCTCAGCAATGTGTAAAGTGTACCCTTTGTTTGTATTATAAACTTTACAATAAGCTGATCCATTCCCGTTTCCCATGAAGAATTCTAACTTGGTTATAGCTCATGATTGATCTAACTCAATGCCGAACACCTCTGAGATATCTGCATCGACCATAACTCGGCGTCCTCTACCCTTCGGCTTCCCTAGCAAGCTTTGTGATTTCTGAGCTAACGATTCAGAGATCAAATCGTCGACACGAACCCCCCTCAGCACAAAAAACAAAGCAGCATCCTCATCAAACCGAGCTCCGATACCATATAGTGCTGCAGCAACATGCTTACACATTTTAGCCGAATCAGGACAGCTACAGCCTAACGTAATCTCCTTCGGTGCGGGAAATAGTCCTTTTCCTTGAATGGTAAACAGCTCCGTAAGTCCTTTCGGGAATTGCCCCTCTACTAGCTCCTGAAGCGAGCCAATTTTCCCAGCGCACTCTTTCACCACCGCATCCCAAGTTTCCTTCGAGAGGGGAGCTATCGTAATGTCTACCTGATAAGGTTTTGAAGAACTGCCTTGAACAAGCGCGGTTACATTACCCTCCGTAATTTTCAGGTCAAGTACTGCGCCGTGCCGGACATAGCTACGCCCTCTGTCAATCCGATTTGAATAATCAGCGTAACTTTCTAGATTACTGCTCCAAGACTTTCCCCACCAGGTTTTCGTTATTACTCTCCCTGTAATAACGACTGGGGCAATAGAAGGGATTTTCTTCTTCAGCTTCGCAATTGCCTGTTCAGCTTTCTTCTTCCTCTGCGCCACAGGAACATATTCCGGAAACTCATCATCATATACCAACTTAGATTCTCCTCTCAATCATTAAGTGGTCAGCTGCATTAGATCCATAATCTGCTCGTTATTCATTTCTGTAATCCAGCTCTCCTGAATATCGGGAATAATTTCACTCTGTAGCTTCATTTTACTCTCAATAATTTGATCAATTTTCTCCTCGATCGTTCCTTGCGTAATAAACTTGTGCACAATAACATTTTTCTGCTGCCCGATTCGAAAAGCCCGGTCGGTTGCCTGATTCTCAACAGCTGGATTCCACCATCTGTCGAAATGAATAACATGATTGGCTGCAGTTAAATTTAAGCCCACTCCTCCAGCTTTAATCGATAGCACCATAAACGGCACATATTCATTCCCCTGAAACTCAGCCACGATTTCCTTACGCTTGTTAACCGCCGTCTCCCCATGAAAGACAAGTCCTTTATGATGAAAAATCTGTTCCAGAAAACTACGCAACGACTCTGTTATTTCCTTGAATTGCGTAAAAATAATAACACGCTCTCTCTTTTCATAGATCGTCTCACAAATTTCTCTCAGTCTTGCATATTTGCCGCTTTCCGCCTCTGAAAAAACATGTTGACCCAGATACTGGTCGGGATGATTACATATTTGTTTAAACCTCATTAACGCTGCTAGCACGAGGCCCTTGCGCTCAATTCCTTCTTCAGCAGACTCAAGCTTCTGTTTTAAATCCTGCACAAGCTTATTGTAAAGTAGAACCTGCTTTTTACTTAAACTAGCATAAGTCTTCATCTCAATTTTATCAGGTAGATCAGTAATGATCGATTTATCGGTCTTCAGTCTTCTAAGTATAAATGGGCTTACGACCTGCTTTAATCTGGTATAACCATCCATAGAATCACTGATGCTTTTCGTAAATTGAGTAAATTCCTTTGCTGTTCCAAGTAACCCCCTATTCAAGAAATCAAATAATGACCATAGATCAGACAAACGATTCTCAATTGGCGTACCTGTCATCGCAACTCGAAAAGAAGCCTTAATTTGCTTAACTAACTTCGTCTGCTTCGTTCCTGGATTTTTGATCGCCTGAGCCTCGTCCAAAATCAATGTATCCCATGTACGATTTGCAAGCCACTCATATTTGGAGATCATACCGTATGTCGTAATAAATAATTCATACTCATCTAGCTTCCCGTCATACTCACTAATCTCTTTATTCTCTGAGGGATGAAGAACCGCATACTTTAACGATGGGGCAAACTTATCAATCTCGTTCATCCAATTGCCGATTAATGAAGCAGGTACGACTAGCAAAGCCTTCTCCTGTTTCCTCGTCCTTATATAATTCAGCAACGCTATGACCTGGATTGTTTTTCCTAACCCCATATCATCCGCAAGACATGCGCCAAGACCGAGCTTCTTCATCATATAAAGCCAACCAAGACCACGCTCTTGATATACGCGTAGACTAGCTTGAAAATCATCCCCCGCAGTGTCCAGCGGTTCCATCTTCTCCGGATTCTTCAACCGCTCTATAACCGAATCTAGCCATTGTCCGTTCGTAACATCAAGCTCAACCGCTTCCTCTTGTACATCGAGTACTTTCCTCGCATTTAATTGAAGCCTCATTGTATCCATCAGGCTAAGTCCGGATCCACTAGTTAATTGCTGTGCTTGCTCATAGGCTCTAAGTGCATCCTGCAATCGCTTATGGTTAACCTCCACCCATTTACCCTTAATAAAGGTGAGTCCTTCTTCCTCTGTAAGCAACTGTCTCAGTTCATCAGCATCCACTGCTTCACCGCCAAGCCAAAGCTCCGCATCAAACGCTAATAAAGCATCGCTACTCAATTGAGATGGAGGCTTAGCCCCTACGTTAACCGTTAATTTTAACTTATCCGATTTGTTCTTCCACCACTTCGGAATGCGGCACAAAATTCCTGATTCCTCGTATATCTCTGCTTCCTTTAGAAACGTATAGGCCTCATCAGCAGTCAAGCCGATTGGATAAAAAATATCACCCGACTGTTCTAGCTCTGAGATAAAAGAACTTCTTTCTGCAGCCCGATTAACAGTTGAGAGCAGTTCTAGCAGCTTTCCACTATTCTCACCGTACTCCAGTAAAGCATTCTTGAGTGGAAGATGTCTCGACTTTCCCTGATCGCTGGATTCCGTTGCGTAGGTCGCTAAAAAAGAGAAAGGATACTCTCCCTCCTGCTTATTCTCTACAAGATGGAAGTAAACTCTTCCCGCAAGATGAACGGGGGATTCGCTTTGCATCAGCAGTAGTGCGATACTGCCTTTATGCCCCTGCAAATGATAACTATAGGCAAGGTGAAGCTCCTCCCAGGCGTTTTCTAACCAGTATTGATCCAAATATTGCGATCCTATTATAAAAGGAGTATTGCTTAGTATTTTCTCTACTTCCAACTCTTCAAGCTCTGCCCTAGCTTTCTCTCGTAACACTTCAGCATCTGGATTCTCAGCAAGCTTTTTAACGAAGAGATTCGCTACTCGAATAAGGTAGCTAAGAGATTCTGACATCGCTGCAGTGCGTCTCATCAGACCAAGTACGAACCAAATTGATTCATGCTTTTGAACATAATGATTATATATAGTATTCTGCACAGCAAGTTGATCACTGCCTTGCTGCTCGACCTCTATCTGCCAATCAAGCTTAAATCGACCATTCGGATGAATGATCGCGATAAGCTGTTTATTGTGAAATTCGCCACGATGATCTTGCTTTGTCTCCACCATAATTACACTCCGTTCAGTCAGTAAATAACTAGTATTGTCATTTATTCTAATGATAGCATAGAAGTATTCCAGCTCCAATATTAGGAGATATCGAAGCTAATAAATAATTATCGCTATAAATTGTAATCACTTTCTACTGGAATAAGTCCCAATTAAAAAAGCATATTCCTTACCTCGTTGTTCGAGATAAGGAATATGCTTTTAGTCGAATTTTCAATTATTAACTGGATTTCACCCATCTAGTTTGTTCGAAATCAATGACCTCATTCGAAAACATTAGCGAATCATCGTTGATAAAATCTTTTACCGACTCGATCGATATGTTCTTTTAGGTCTTGGTGATTCTATAAAACAATCCCCAGCAACGTGTACGCCAAACGTACACGAGCGGTCATTCTCTTGCACGAGGCTTCAAATAGAAGCTCAAAATCGTGGGCTGTCAGCACCCAGAAGATGCACTCCAGCGAAAACGAGTAGCACAGTGTACGTTATTGGTACACGAGCACACGCAGGCTTTCGATGGAGGGCATATTCGACGCCGATTACGCTACGTTAGCATAATCATCGTGATCACAGTCCATGATTTTGAGTATCCTATAAAAGTTGTTCGTATTTGTAGCTTGGGTAGCATCCTAACACCCTCACCTGACACCCAATCGCTTCCACTTCCTGCAGGGCAGATTGCAGTAAAAACTCTTCAAGTGAAAAGTTAATTTCAATATAGAAATAATAACTACCTAGCTTTTTCTTCGTCGGACGT
>DXHF01000132.1 GCA_019113605.1 Candidatus Paenibacillus intestinavium | reverse complement strand
TAGCATTTGATTCATGCTTTCCGTTTCTTTAATAAGGGAAGTATCTTCTGGAGTCGTTAATGCTTTAATATGACCATCAACTAAATCATAATGTCTTCCTTCAATACCGTAACCAAGCAATAATTGCATTGCTGGATCACCAATCTGATCTAAAAAGTGTAATACACGTTTCAAATCATCTTCCGTTTTAACGGATGATTTGGAAATAGCAATGACATTGGAATAGCCTGAGGTAGGCATATCGCGATGTCCCTTTGGACCTACTGGTGCTTGGAAGACATCGGTGTATGGAACATCACGGTTTGCTTTTTCTTGCATTGAATTATCAATACGGCGAGAAACGTCTGCAACGTCTACGATAACCCCTGCTTTACCATTTATAATCGGATCGCTCCATATTGCAGGATCCATAACTGCAAAATCATCATTTACTAAGCCTTCATCGTAAAGTTTTTTGAAAAATGTCAGTGCTTCTTTGTACTCTGGGAATAGATGCGTTGGCAGCAGTTGACCGTTGGCGTCCTCACCCCATTTATTCGGAGCACCAAACCAAGTTTGCATAATATCCCATGGTCCAGCATATTTCGTAATTACCATACCATAAGTATCATCTTGACCATTTTGATCGGGATCATTTTCTTTAAACGCCTTTAGCATTTCATAGAACTCATCAATTGTCGTCGGTGCATCCATACTTACATTGGCAAGCCAATCTCTATTAACAGTTACGCCCATTCTTCCAAGAACACGTCCACGGTAAATACCGTATGTTTTTCCATCAACAGAGGAGTTATTCAATATAATATCATTTGCCATGCTTAAGTTCGGATAATCTTTTAAGTACGATCCAATTTCCCAAAAAGCCCCTGTTCTTGCAGCGTTAATATAACTTGCAGTGTTGCGATCAAGTACCATTAAATGAGGCATTTGACCAGATACTAACGTAATATTCGCTTTATCGGGATACGAGCTGTTTGGTACAAATTGCATATGGACCTCTGTGTTTGTATATTCCTCCAGTGCCTTAATGACCGGGGAATTGCGATCCGGCAATTCTGTGCTGAAAGCAGGTACCATAATCTCTAGCTTTAGAGGCGGCAATACAGCTTCTTCAATTGGTGTGTTAGCTTCTGCTTCCTTAGTCGGTGCAGCGGTACTAGTCACCTCAGGCGTACCAGAATTTTTTGCACATCCCGTAAAGATTACAGTTACTAATGCGAGCATTACTACAATAATTGCTACATTAACCCTCTTCTTCTGTTCAATCATTTTCAACTTCCTCCCTTTAATATAAAAATGATAGTACATATATTTAGATATCGCATGGCGAAAGAATCGCATGGCGATAAACTAACCTTTGATAGATCCAAGCAAAGCACCTTTGGCAAAATGCTTCTGCAAAAATGGATATACTAGTAAAATTGGTAGCGTACCTACGATAATAACTGCCATCTTCACAGATTGATCTGGTGGCTTAACAAAGTTGGGATCAGCACTCATATCTCCAATAGCTAGCTGCGACAGCATAACAATTTCGCGAAGCATAACCTGAAGCGGCCATTTCGTATGATCATTCAAATACAGTAATGCTGAAAAGAAATTATTCCAATGTCCTACGGCGTAGAATAAACCAAAGGTTGCAATGATCGGCATCGATAGCGGAATAACGATTTTCCACAGTACACCTATATCGGTACAGCCATCAATTCTAGCTGACTCCTCCAAGCCTGGCGGCAAATTTTGAAAAAAGTTTCGAATGACGATTAGATTAAAAGCACTAATTGCTGCTGGTAAAATAACGGCAGCATAGCTGTTTATTAAGCCTAGATCTTTAACGACAAGATAAGATGGAATCATCCCCCCACTAAAGAGCATCGAGAAAATGACAAGATTCATAACAAAGTTTCTACCCATCAGTTCTTTGCGTGAAAGCGCATACGCCATAGTCAAAGTAAAAAATAAATTGGTTAATGTTCCGACGACTGTAATAAAGATAGATACGCCCATACTGCGAAAAATGGTACCTGTAGAAAAGATATACTGATACGCAGTTATCGAGATATCTCTAGGAATTAAGAAAAAGTCACGTTCTGCCAATTCTGCTTCTGTTGCAAATGAACCCGCTACAATATAAATAAAAGGAAGCAGCGTAATTAAAGCAAATATAGCTAGAAAGACATAATTGAAAATATCAAAAAAACGTTCGCTAATCTGATCATGCTTATTGAGCATAGAGCATGCACCTCCCTTATGTTAATATAGGCCTTCTTGTCCCATACGTTTGGCTATCCAGTTACTTCCGTAAATTAAAATAATACCTATAACTGATTTGAATAATCCGATGGCGGTACTGTAGCTAAATGCACCCTGCGTAATTCCGACAAAGTAAACATAGGTATCGAATACGTCTGCAACCGTTCGATTCAGTGAGTTGGTCATTAAGAAGATTTGTTCAAAGCCATTATCTAAAAAGTTACCTAACCGAAGTATTAATAAAATAGTGACGACCGGAAGTATAGATGGAATCGTAACATTCCAAAGCCGCTGCCATCTCGTTGCCCCATCCACAATTGCTGCTTCATATTGCTCTACATCCACTGCAGACAGCGCAGCTAAAAATATAATCGTTCCCCAGCCTGTTTCCTTCCACATTATTTGTAAAATAATCATCGGTCTAAACCAAGCTGGATCTGCTAAAAAGTTAATTTTTCCGCCGGTTATATTAAATATAATTTCATTTACTATTCCGCCCTGTGTCGTTAAGAACACATAAGTCATACTTGCTACAATAACCATTGAAATAAAATGCGGAATATAAATCATTGTTTGTATCAGCCTTTTGAACACTGAAATACGTATTTCATTTAATAACAAGGCAACTATTATAGGAGCTGGAAAAAAGAAAACTAGATCATATACTGCGAGAATCATCGTATTTCTTAATAGCCTTAAAAAATCTGGATTTGCAAAAAAGATTTTGAAATGTTCAAACCCAACCCATTCACTATTCCAAAATCCCACATAGGGTTGAAAATTTTGAAAAGCGATCAATACTCCCCACATTGGCAAATACTTAAATACTAAGAAGTAAAGCAAGCCAGGCAGTAATAGCAGATAAAGCCAGCGATCTCTCTTTAATCGAAGTAGCCAGCGCGGAGGACCAAGTTGCTGGGGTACACCCGGTTCAGTCGTTAGCGATCCCGATTCTGTTATCATATTGTTTTTCACTTATCGATTCCTCCTCCACGTTCCATTTATTTGTTTGTTTGTGATTGTAGTATCTCGAACATTGAGTAGCAGAGCAATTACATTTTTTCGCATAAAAAAAGCCTTGATTGACAAGGCTTTTGAGGAGGTGAACACTTTTTTGATCTACTAGTATTTTTTTGTTAAGACGCAGATTCTCTATATTCGCTAGGTGTTTGACCAACCTGCTTTTTGAAAATACGATTAAAATACCTTTGCTGATAGCCTACATCTGTAGCAATATCATTAATCTTCATCGAAGTTTGACGAAGTAATTCTTTTGCCCTATTTATTCTAAGATCAGTGACGTAATCAATAAAGTTAACTCCAGTTATGCTCTTAAATAGTTTACTTAATGCATAGAAGTTCATCCCTACTTGGTCAGCACATTGGTCTAACGAAATATCTTCATGGAAATGCTGATGAATAAAGTTCAATACTTCACTAATTGTACTCTGCTGCTGCACATTGGCACGAGATGCTCTTTCCTCAATATAAGGTAGAACAACTTTCCTTTTCATCCATCTGAGCATTTGCTGCGGATCACGAATTTGTGAAAGCTTGCTGTACATATTTTCCCCCTTGAATAATTTATCTGGGTTAACACCAGATTGCATCATCATATGTTGAATGCTTCCAAGCAGCTGTAAAATGTTTTGCTGTGCATTACGTTCTCTTTGTTGATCCCCAGCACCCGTTTCCATAAAACTTTGCAATAGCTGTTCTGCTGCATGCTGCTGCCCTGCACGTAGAGCCTGTAATATTTCCAGCTCAAGCTCGAAAGGATATTGAATATCATCTAAAGAAATATCCGTCAGCGATGCTTCTAATACTATCATTTGATTTTGATTGCGGAATTGTCGATAGCTTGCTGCTCTTTCAAGCTCCATAAATATATTTGCCATTTTTTTGATTTCAGTTGTTTCACGGCTAACGGTTGTAATAACTTGTAATTTTAAGAGTTGATTAACAAGCTCAGTCATTTCCTTGCAAAACTTAATGAGGGTATCATGAATTTCATGCCCTGTAGGCTCCATAATAAAAACCCCTACTGATAAGTCATGGAAGTTCATGACATGACATTGACTAAATCGACCAGAGATTAACTCATCGGCTATATTATAGGCGGCAA
>DXHF01000131.1 GCA_019113605.1 Candidatus Paenibacillus intestinavium | reverse complement strand
ATGCTAATTTGAACATAAATAAGTTGTTGGCGATATTGACTTTAATATGTTGGAATTTATGGCTTAGCTTCTGCAAGATCGTTCCTTCCCCCCTGTATCGTTAAGAACATTCAATCAGCCTTTCGAAAAAGAATAACCTAATAATTGGTAATTAAAACTTACTACATGGAATAGTGAAATACAACCCCAGAGATTATATGTATTGTATTTTATATACAAAAAAAGAGACAAAAGGTATAACCGTTATGTGAATTATGAATCCTAGAGGTTTTAAGTAAGTTTTTTTGATACTAGCTCAGAAAGAAGTTTGGGAAAGCAGGAATTCAGCTTAAGGATGAGACGTGTCAATTCAGCTATGTACAAAGGAAGGATTGTCGTGGTAGACTATGGAAATTTCATAATGAAGGCGGGATTGCTTTTTCATCCCAGGAGTAGGATTGGTCTGTATTTTAAAGTTCCATCATGACAATGTAAAAGGCTCGTACATGTCGGATATGTGTACAAAAATGTCCTATTTTATGAACATGTAAAAGGAGCTACCGTGGTAGCTCCTTCATCGTTGTATACAGTCTTTCATTGAACTAACGTTTCTCGTTAGTTCAATGATGTGTTTATTTTTTTGAAAAAAAACGTTGAAATATAAAAGGCTCAAACCAAAACCAGCGCTTGACGAAATATGAATGGACGTACGGATGTGTTGAAGTAGCTCCATTTCACGCACTATTGACGCTACTTTTGGTATTACTAAGCCGCAAGTGGGGAATAAAGCACAAACGAGCGGACTCAAAGGACGGTAATTAGTTAAAAACCAACACTTTAGGATGTAAGAGGACTTAGATGGGTTCATTTAAACAGTCCAGCACTTATTATGAGATTGGCCATATAAAATAAGCATTTTTTTTATTTCCCCTAAAATAATCATGTACTAATTTTTCATATTTATCTGCGACACTTCTATTTTTGTGTTTACTTCAACAAACTCCGATGATGTTGGCTCTTGTCTTCCATAATTAAGTTACTTCTGCTACGCAATAATATCTCATGTCTACTTGAAATTATGTTGTGCTAGATATAGTATCTTGTTCAAGGTGTTTATTGCAATTGTATAATAAAAGTTTCCAACCCGCTGCATGACGTTCTAATATAGAATACGATAAGTTACCGATCCGCTCATCTTCAAGATCAGGGAACAATTCAAGTAACAGATGTGCAATAAAACTACCATGGGTGACACACAAAATATTAGCATTTGGATACTTAATATATAGCTCGTCTAATATTGCAACGCCTCTTGAACGCATATCTTCAATCGTTTCTGCTCCCAAATCAAGATCTTTCCAGTCTTCTCCCCACTTAGCAACACGTTCTTCTAAAGTAGTTCCTTCAACCCGACCAAAAAAACGTTCTCTAAGACGCTCATCCACAGAAAGAAGCGGTATTTGCAGCGCCTCATGAATATGGGCACCAGTAGCTTTAGCGCGTTCCAAATCGCTTGTCACGACGTAATCCCATAGCACATCGTCAGATTGAAGTCGGCTTGCCAGCATTTTGGCTTGAGCAATCCCATTCTCATTGAGCGGAATATCCGTTTGACCTTGAATTCGCTTAATTGCATTCCAGTGTGTTTCGCCGTGGCGTACGAGACCTATTAACACAATCACTCACTCCTTCTTTAGAGGTAGTTCAAAAAGCAGACTTTGATAACGATGGATACGCTAACGAAGCGTATTCGGCATCGAAGCTGAAGCGAACTTGGGAAGTCCGGTACGCATGTACCAATAACGTACATTTGCGTTTCCTCCTCCCTCAAGTAGCGCTCCATCTTCTCGGTTCTGAAAGCCTTCTTTTTGAACTTTCAATTTAAAATGTAATTCAAAAAGTAGACTTTGATAACTAATATACTGCAAGCAGGTTAACTGCGTGTTCTCGTGAACCAATTTAACACAAGAATCGTCATGATTATTCCAAGTAGTGATAAAGCTACGTAGTATTGCGGGAAAGTTGGAACGACTTGCATCACAATCGGATCACTAATACTTGCAACAGGTATTTGACCCCTGTAAATATTAGAACTAACTAAGTTAACACTTTCAGCAGATGCAATATCTACTACTCCTGAAATGTTTGCAGCAATTGTGGATTTCGTATCTTCCTTATAATCAAAAATAAATACAAATAATGCGATTGAAAACATCGCCAAACAACAAGCAATGATCATGGCAATATTACGTCTAAAATTACGAGAGAAATGATAATTTTTGGTTGCGATCGGCATGTACCAAGCTTCTTCAGCATAGATTCTATCCATTACATGTTTGTTAATATAATCTATATTCGTTTGTTTTATGTCGGAATCCGCGAAAGATAACTCAGAAAATGAAATAGAACTAAAATCCAGTTCTAATAATGATGAGCAATGCTCGCAATCGAATAAATGGGCTTCGATTTCAATACGCAACGGATCGTCTTCATCCAGTTCTAAATAGCTATCTATGAATTGTTCGATCTCATTACACTTCATTTCCGATACATCCTTTCGTAATCATCGCTTGATCTATCCTGCTCAATATACGCCTCAAGCTGTTGTTTAATACTAGCTCTAGCTCTGAATAATAACGACTTCACCGAGCTAACCGTTTGTCCTAATATATTGGCAATCTCTTGGTAATCCATTTGTTCGTATTCACGAAGAATAATAGCTGAACGTTGTTTTTCAGGCAAATTATTGATCGCTGCACGAACCTTATCCATTCGTTCATTAATAAGAAGCTGCTGTTCTGGTGTTGCATCATCTGAAACAATCGGTTCCATGTTGACTTCCTCTATCGAAACATAAGCTGCTTTTTGCTTACGTAGCTCACTTAATACTGTGTTTCGCGCAATCGTATAAAGCCATGTAGAAAAGGTCGCATCTATTTCGCGAAAAGTATGCAAACTGCGGTACGCTTTATAAAAAGTTTCAGAGCATAAATCCTCAGAGAGAGACTCTAATTTGGCACTCTTCAACATATGATAGATAAAGGCCATGATTCTACGTTGATAGCGATTCATAAGCTCAGAGTAGAGTTCGACATTGCCATCCTTTATTTCACGTATTATCTGGGAATCAGTCATGACAGGCGAACCTCCTCCACCTGCAATTTATTCCCGAAATCCACTATACATTTATACTGATTTCGGATCAAAAAGTTGCGTTTTATATATAATCAATCATCACTTACTATCATAGTCTATTATCGTTTATGTTAAAAGAAAAAAAAAGACCACTCTGAAGGAGTGGTCCGTGTCCATCTATGAACACAAGAGTTATTGGATAGGAGTGGAGAGAAACCATACTATATATTCATTATATGTATACGCTTCCAGTTTGTCAATAAGCGCTTACATTTTTATTTTAGTTATATTTCTCCCTAAAACTGTACAAGTCACTTGTATTTACCTTGTTTTTTATTAATAGAGTAGATTGTAACAATGTAACATTAAAAAACGCTCATGAAAGGAAAATCCTCTCATAAGCGTTAGATTTTTGATCTATTCTAAGTTATTGCTCTACTTTATACCCTTGTACCCCTAATAAAACAATAGCTTGATCAAGATGCTCTTGCGTTCTAAAGCTAAGCTTCAGCACACCAGGAATTTGTTCGCGATTTTCAATAATTTGAATATTGCTTAAGTTGATCTGAGCATTACCCAATTCACTCGCAATAGAACCAATAATACCAGGATGATCGGGAATATCTACATAACAATCGTAGATTGAATGTAGCATTCCTTTTCTTCTTTCTGGCATTTTACTACGGAAATTGCCCGCTTGATGAAACGCATGTACAATGCCATCGCCGTCATCCTGCTCCAATAGCCGCTTGAACTGATCCATATTGTTTTGCCAATCATTAAGCAACTGCAACAGCACAACTTTATTATCTAGCAATATATCGCGCCATAACGATGGATCACCCGAGGCAATCCGTGTAATATCGCGGAAGCCTCCCGCAGCAAGCGTCTCATAAAGACCATCATTATCATTGTATCCACGAATTTGATTCACAAGCCCAACTGCAATAATATGTGGCAAATGGCTAATTGCTCCTACAATCGTATCATGAGCCTTTGCATCAACAGGGACGATTTGAGCTCGTGTGTAACTCAATAGCTCGATCAACTGATTGAGACTAGCTGCTGGCGTATCTTCTGCTGCGGTCAGTACATAGAAAGCATTTTCCAGCAATCGACTTGATGCCGCCTCAACACCAGAACGCTCTGAACCAGCCATCGGATGACCTCCAATGAACACTGCCGAGGTTTGCTTGAATACTTGCGCAGAAGCCATTACAGACGCTTTTGTACTGCCGACATCTGTTATAATGCAGCCTGGCTTAAGATCAAGCTGGCTAAGCTGCTGCATATAATCATCCATTAGACCAACCGGTACGCATAAGAATATAAAATCAGCGTCCAATGCCGCTTCTTCTACCGATGTCGTGCCACTATCTACAACGCCACGTTGAACATACTTTTCCACAGAAGAACTACGATTAGAATATCCAACAACGGTAATATTCGGTTGTCCCTTTAAGCATAACGCGATAGAGCCTCCGATAAGACCTACACCAAATATTGCTACCTTTGTCATCAATTAAGTTAGCACCGCCAATTCTGTTAGAACTTGCTCAAGAGCGTTAATGAACTTTTCATTTTGCTCCGCTGTACCAACAGATACTCGAATATAGGTCGGATATTGCTTCCATCCCGCTCGAATAATAATACCTTTACGGAGCATAAGATTGAATATTTCCATTGATGGCGTACGTACATCGACCATCACGAAGTTGCCATGACCTTCGAAAAATTCCAGCTTCATACGTGTAAATTGCCCATGTAAATAATCTAATCCGGCACGGTTGGCTAAGCGACATTGTTCAAGAAATGCATCATCTTGAAGCGAAGCTTTTGCTGCAACTTGCGCTAAGCGACCTGTATTGAATGGCTCACGCACTTGATTAATGGTACGAATTACTGCAGCATTACCAACTCCATAACCAATACGATTCGCAGCGAGTCCATATACTTTGGAGAACGTCCGTAGTACAACTAAATTATTGTATTTATCTAATAATTGAACGCCATCTGTGAAATTAGTATCGAATACATACTCTCCGTACGCTTCGTCAAGAACAACTAACACATGCTTAGGTACTTGATCTAAGAAGGAGAGCATATCCTCATGAGCAATAATTGTACCTGTTGGATTGTTTGGATTACAAATCCACAGCACTTTCGTTTTCACAGTTGTTGCTGCAAGCATTGCCGGAAGATCATGCTTACCATCTTTCAGCGGCACTTCTACTAACTTCACATTTTCAATCTCAGCATTATGTTTATATTGTGAGAACGTCTCGTCTGCCATTACTGTCTCATCGCCAGCAACTAGAAATGCACGAGCAATCATCAATATAACATCGCTTGAGCCTGTACCAAAAATAATTTGATCGTTATTGACATTAATTTTTCGTGCAAGGACTTCTGTTAATTCAACACTTGCACCGTCTGGATACAAGTGTAGTTGATCTATTTCTTCAAGCATCGCAGCTTTAGCTAACGGCGAATAACCTCGCGGATTTTCATTAGATGCTAATTTAATAACTTCGTCTAAAGCTAATTC
>DXHF01000130.1 GCA_019113605.1 Candidatus Paenibacillus intestinavium | reverse complement strand
TAAAATGTAATTGGGTCACTATACTTCCTCCACATGTTAATCGTCGTTGATAACATTGTACTATGAGGGAGGTGTAGTGACCTCTTTCTTTTTACACAATTATACGGACATAACTTACCTTTACACCACATAGACACCAATTTTACGGTCTATGGACCAATCTAGTTACTGTTTGGAACAAACCACTGACAATATTAAGTAGAAAAAAACGTTACTTCTGTCCAGTCAATGTGCAGACCAGTCAGAAGTAACGCTTAGTGTCATTAAGTATATTAAATTGGTTATTATAAGAGTTGTTATAAAGTAATCTTTATAGTAATGCGATGCAGCCAGCTCTATATGTAACTCATTCATTTTCTTCAGTATTTCATTCATGTTCTAAAGTAATTTGCAATTAGCTGCTGCGCACAGCCTCTAGCACTGCATCCGCATGACCCTTCACTTTAACCTTTGACCATATATGAGAAATTATCCCTTGCTCGTCGATCAATATAGTTGTGCGAACAATTCCCATATACTCCCTGCCATATAACTTCTTCAATTGCCATACATCGTATAATTCACAGACTTTATGATCCTCATCGGATAATAAAAGATACGGTAGTTCTTTCTTCGTTGTGAAATTCAGATGTGACTTGATCGTATCCAAACTAATGCCTACTACAACAGTATTCAGTTCTTGTAGTTCAGCATAGCGATCACGCAAATCACAAGCCTCCTGTGTGCATGCTGGCGTCATATTCTTCGGATAGAAGAATATGACTACCTTTTGACCACGACACGCTTCTAATGACCACTGAGTCCCATCAGAAGCAGGCAATGTGAAGGAGGGTGCCTGTCCACCAACTATCATACTCTTATCACTCCTTTTAGAGGATGTTCAAAAAGACCGCACGTGATCACGATGCAATGCGTTGTAGCATATTCGACATCGAATATGAAGCGAACTTGGAAAGTATAGCATAAGCTTCCGATGTATGTTTCTTGCAGAAACATTTTAGGATCACGTGTACCAACCACGTACACTTGCGCTTCCGCATTTCTCAAGTAACGCTCCATCTTCTCGATGCTGACGAGCGATCTTTTTGAACTTTTATTTTAAGTTTCGAGCAATTGACCGCTCGTGAACTTGTGCCGTACACGTTGCTGGGTTTTGTTACATTGCTTGTGATCACGATGACTAGGCTATCGTAGCGTAGTCCACACAATAATATAACTTTCTCACTTATTTCCCCTATCGCTGCTCGTGCAACGTATATTAGAGTAACTTTCGCACTTGTTTGACCTCATTGACTACCCGTGCGACGAATTAGAGTAACTTTTGCACTTATTTACCCCTAATCATTAGCGGAGAGAACTAATTGCTTGTGGAGAAGCGACAGCGTTCGTTTTTGTCCTCGGATTTATTCCACTATTACTTATTACAATAAATCCGAGGACAACGGCGATCGGAACTGCAATTGGTTCTCGCAGCGGGCTACGAGCCCGCTCCACGATAACGCTTCACGCCAATATTCCAGACAGTTAGTCCTACCCCAAATACAATTGCACCCATAAGTGGCGTTAGCATCGCTAGCTGCGCAATATTATCTTCTTTCGGCGCTAAGAAATATGAGGCTGGAATAACACCAACGAAGGCGAATGGTAGCATCCAAGTTAATACAAAACGAATCATTTTATTGTAAATGTTAATGGGATAACGCCCATAATTTTGGATATTGTAAATTAACGGTACAATTCCTGTCGGAGCATCGGAAAAGAACGAAATCGCGCTTAAACCAGTATATATACCACCATAAATAAATACTGCTCCGATGATGAATACAATAAGAACAAAGAGATCCGTCCAGTGCAGTACTAGTCCAAGATCGTTCCAGCATACTGCCATAATAATCGCACCAACGAAAGATCCTACTAAGGAAGGTGGATCGACATTTTCAAGCAGCACCTGGAATAGACTATGAGCAGGTCTTGTTAACACGCGATCCATCTCACCTTTTACAATATAACGCTCACTAAAATTCCAAATACTGAAGAATGAGCTGAAAACGCCATATGGGATCATAAAGAAGCCGTAGACGAAAATAACCTCCGCCTGACTCCAGCCGCCAAGTAACGGCGTATGTTGAAAGACGACAAGTATGAATACAAGATTCATCCCTTGCTGTAGCAAATCTGAGAACACTTCAACCCAAAAATCTGCCCGATAGGTTAGACGTGTTTTTACATAGTTTTTCAAATATTCAAGCATTAACGTCATGTAGCGCAACATGTTCTAACCCCCTTGCACGAATAGCCGTTGCCTTGCAGCACGCCACATGAATAGAATTGGTATCATAAGAATCGTCAACCACGTCAATTGAATTAGAAATACTTGACCAGCCTCCGAAAGCGGTGTTCGCCCAGTAAATATAGCACTAGGCAAATACGTAATCGCTTGAAACGGTAGCCACGCCATAATACGAGCTAATGATTCTGGGAAAAAGGCGATCGGAATAATAACACCCGAGAACAAGTCAACCATTACTCGCTTCATTCGCATTAGTCCTTCATTATTTTCCACAAAAAACGCGAACAAACCTGTCATAATGTTAATTTGTGAATTAATTAAGAAACTAAACAAAAGCATTCCAAGATAAGTTGCCCATACTGTCAAATCAGTAGGGAGCTTCACCGGGAATATAAGACAGACAATAGCTAGCCCAGGAATCATGAACAGCATAAAGCGGAATAACCCTTCACCGAAGCCCTGCATTAGCTTAACAACGAGATAATTATATGGACGTATCATCTGAATCGCTACACTACCGTCACGTATTTCGCTCGCAATATCACGGTCTAGATTGTTAAAGTAAAAGGCTCTAGCCATCCAGGAGATCGCCAAGTAAGTCGTCATTTGCTCAATAGAGAAGCCCGCTAAAGTTTCCTGCGAACCATAAATTGCTTTCCATAGAAAATAATAAGCACCAATATTAATGGCATAAATTACGATGCCGCTATAATAGTTAACCCGATATGCAAGCATCATTAAGAAACGCATTCGAATAAAATCAATATACACTCTCATCATGACAAGACTGGCTCCTTCGTTGCCACTTCTGCCGAGCCCGTCTGATAGATGCCTCGAACAATATCATCCGTATTCGTCTCGAAAATTTTGATGTCACGAATATGCGCCCCACCGACAACAAGCCCCATCGCATCAGAGAAACTTACTTCATGCGGAACAAACAGCTTAGCAGAATATTCATTTTCTCTCGTCCAAGAGACTGCGAGACTTTTCGTTAATGCTTGTAGTTGAGAAACGCTCATCGCTTCAGCGAATTGGAATTGAATTTCTCTACCTTTACTCCATGTCGTCTTCAATTGCTGGAGTCCACCGTCATAAATAATGGCTCCATCATCAAGCATAATAACTCTAGAGCATAATGCTTCAATATCTTGAAGATCATGGGTTGTTAATAATATCGTCGTACCTTCTTCACGGTTCATCTCTAATAGGAAATCTCGGATTTCTGTCTTTACTACAATATCTAACCCAATCGTAGGTTCATCCAGAAATACGATCGAAGGATTATGGAGCAATGAAGCAACAATTTCACAGCGCATCCGTTGACCTAAGCTCAACTTACGTACAGGACGATTCAGTAGTTCACCAAGCTGTAGTCTATCTACAAGATTGTTCAATCGTCTATTAAAATCTACTTGCGGTACATTGTATACCTTCCTTAGCAACTGAAATGATTCTATAACACCAATATCCCACCATAATTGAGAGCGTTGACCGAATACAACACCAATTCCATGTACAAACTTTTCGCGTTCACGATGTGGCACATAGCCATTGACAACTAACTCCCCTGATGTTGGCACAAGGATACCGGTTAACATTTTGATCGTCGTCGATTTCCCGGCTCCGTTCTCACCAATATAACCACAGATTTCACCTTGAGGTATTTGAAATGTAATATCTTTAACCGCTGTTACCTCTTGATATTGGCGTTTGAATAAGTCTTTCATAGCACCGGATAATCCTTCACGGTTTTTTTGCACTTTAAATTGTTTGCGTAAATCTTTAACATCTATCGCTAGCATAAGACACTGATGACTCCTTTCTAATCGTCATTTCCTGGGAAATAGGGGCGATTTTACGAAAAACTTGCAACTACTTGTCTACAAGCTTT
>DXHF01000129.1 GCA_019113605.1 Candidatus Paenibacillus intestinavium | reverse complement strand
GTGAAAATTCAAAGCCAAGTTGTCCCCATCCCTTCTACTGATGCTATTATACAACAACTCCCATAACATTATAATAGATTGCTCCGAGAACCAATCACTTTTCCTACCTTAGACTACTCCAAGAACGAAACGGAGATCCGCTGAGAGAACAAGTCACTTTTACGATCGCCGTTGTCCTTGGTTTTATCGTAATAGGAATAGCGGTATATATCCGTGGACAAAAATGAACACTATCGCTTCTCTATTAGCGATTTGCTCTCTGCTCTCCCCACTTGGCCGTAAAAGAACAGTTTAGTTCTCTTAGCCGGATTATGCGGATGAGAACACCTAGTGTTTACAAGTAATCCGAGTAAACTGCCTATGCAGACTGTCTATTCGCGCTGTAACAACATTTTTGATGCTACATATGTTCAATTTATTATTAAGTCAGCTCCACATTCTATCTCTCCTCGTTACCTGCCATGTATAGCACATCAGACCGAAAAAGGTGGAGCCTTTGGTTTCACCAAAATCTTATACTTCTACTATGTTGAAAAAACTACTTTACTCCCTTTGTAACAAAAAAACATCTCTAGCGCACTATTACTGTACGCTAGAGATGCTTCGTAAATTTTCACTTACTTAGTGCTGTATTCATATTCCAAAAGTTATCTGTTTGCTCGTGTTATATCTTCTACCACTTTACTAAATGCTGTATGCTCGTGTTTTATCCTCTACATCTTTGCTATATTCTGTTGGAATCTCATTACGATAGGATCGTTCAACTTTTTTAACATAAGCTAGACGCTGAAGTAGCTTAAGCTGATCCTCCGCTTTGTCAGCATTCATATATAGTACAACGTAATGTAACTTACGAGACATATAATGAACAGTACCAAAACGCTCCAATCCTCTTGCCGACTTCAAATCGTTAACCCATATAATAAAACCTGTACGCTCTGGTAACATCGGTTATTATTCCTCCTACAACTTTTCATTGCCTTCTCGATCCACTACTAGAGCAAATGAAAAGTACATCGAAAGCATTCACATTCCAAAAAATTTCAATATATTCGGCTGTCAGAACCGAGAAGATGGAGCTAATTTTCGAAAGACGGAAGCGCAAGTGCACATTATTACGTACACGCGATCCTACAATGTTTCTGCAAGAAACATATATCGGAAGCTTATGCTATACTTTCCAAATTCGCTTCATATTCGACGCGACTATGCTACGTTGGCATAATCATCTTTATCATAGTCGGATACATCTAGCCGCAACCACCGCTACCGCAACCACAAGATCCACCACTTCCGCAGCCACCGCCAGAGCCTTTTTCATTACTTGGTACTTTTATCGTTTCCGAAACAGCCCTTGCAATTGTCGTAGCTACTTCATGTAATAGTTCATCCAACTGCTGCTCTTGCTCTTTGAATTGTTGTACACAAGCAATCGCTTGTAACTTCGCTTCGACTTCCTTCATTTTATCTTTTGCTTCATGATAATTGGGATGGAATCTTCCGAAACGTTGACATTCTTCAAAAAGTTCTTTCGCTTTGTTGAACTCACGTTGTATTTCTTTCACTTCTGTATTGTTAGCTACTTCAGTTTGCCAATATAAATAATCAGCTACTGGAGCGGAATCAATAATCGTGTCACCAAGCTCATATGCCTTCAGAAGTAACGACGCCATATCTAACGTTGCTGCTCCTGGCTCAGTCGCAACTGCTTGTTCTTGACTATACACCGGCATCATACCACCTTTCATATAACTATATCTATACATTATCATACTCAGCAATGTACGCCAATAGAAATCATTAAACTGTAGCGATATGCAATTTAATACCTTGCCAGTCATTAAGCTGTACCCATTGGATTTCATCCGTTTGCTGACGATCATTTACACCTTCTATTACCCATTTATTACCGATTTCTACTATTCTACTCGGATGAAAATATATCGAACGGTCTGCTTTTTCAATGTACAAAGACAATTGATAATCTATTGCACATTGTACAATTTGTTTGCTAGTCGAATCATGATATTGACGACATTCTGTCAGCCAACTCGGCGTAATGAGACCGTATTGCGAGGCAGCTTGCAATTCATATAACTCCTCATGCTCTAGCACTGGTTCAGCGAATAACGGATTAGTTGCTGCCAACCATTTTCCCCACTGCTCGATCGGTCGTAACAGATGAAAAGCTGATTGGCACTCCACTTTCATCGGTAGTATAGAAGAGCTTCGCGGCATTTTTACATAAGCATCTGCTATTTTCTTAGCTGTTGACCCTTTATGGCGATCTTCTCCAATTAGGTGGCTAGAGAGCCTCGCGTGTTGATTAGACTCCTCATAGGTCATTTGTGCAGCCTCTAGCAGATGACTAACAATTTGCGGCATATCATGATCACAGCTCATCTGGAGCCATTGCTTGATTTGATTCAATGTATATCCATTTTTCATCGCATGTACTAATCCGGCAACCGTTAATTTGTAGATGATAATCTCTTGTTCACTTAACCGTTCAGCAATTTGTTCAAGTAACCATAGCTGGCGATAGGAAGCTCCAGGCAAGACAATAATTTCACCGTTATCTTGAATAGCCAGTTGCGATTGACTGTGCAGAGCGAAAACTTGTCGTTGTACAACGATATGCTTCTTACAGTCCGTATTTTTCTCAGATAGACTTGTCAGCCATCCACAAGATTGCCACATCGACAACCACATTTGTAACGGCTTCGATAGCTCAGTTGCTTCATACCAGACCCCCGCATCACATGTTATCAGCTCGCTAATGATTCCAGCGATAGATTCATAATAGGACAGAACACCGAAAAACTCGCACATCCATTGCATATGTAATACTTCTCGTTGCCATTCATGCAATAGAAGCCAGTCATTAATATGCTCCATATTCAATTTCAAACCATGCTCTGTTTCTTCAATTAATTGTAGTGCATGTGCTAACTCCAACAAAAAATTCAGACTAGCACCATAAGATTCCTTGAGAGGTTGCGGAAAATACTCTTGAAAAAACTCATTATTTATCGAGGCACTGTGTGATATTAGTTTATCTCTCGTTAGCTTCGCTAGCTCGCCTTTCTTCGTATACCGTAGATCCAAATTACTCATTTCAAGTAGTACATACATCAATGTTTTTCCAAGTGGTATGTTATTTCCTTGATCAATCGCATAATGATCAATATTCATATGTTGAGCTTGTTGCCAGTATTGTCGTTCTCGCTTCATAACGGGCCGCCAATTGTGGAAAATTGGGTACGGCATTTGCCATATCTGTCCTCTCCATGGGTGTTTAATACATTGTATTACTCCAAGCCCCGCTAAGTTTAGCAATGAGCATAATGCTTGCTGTCCTGATATATGCAACTGTGCTTTCATCGCTTTAATAAGCTGCTCTTGCTCGGTAATGGCACTTCCCTTGCCGTGCAATAACCATTGAAGCACGAGTTCATCATACTCTTTCAACTGTTCGTGCACAGCCTGAATGATCATAGGCTCAACAATAGCATGCTCCCAAATCCATTCCTCACTGTACGACTTAAGTAGCTTATGGCTCATATATTTTCGCTGAACACCAAACCTTAGCCTTTCTCGCCAAGTATGCATATTCATTCACTTAACACCTCATGCTGTGATATACATTGATACTGATAGCCTTGCTCAAGCATAAACATCCCTCGCTTTAATGCGAACTCCGTTTCCTTCGTTTCTTCCGTCACTAATGTATAGAACCATGCTTCATTCAACGTTTGCTTTGGTCGCAATAAACGTCCGATTCGTTGCGCTTCCTCTTGTCTTGAGCCAAAGCTTCCAGAAACCTGGATAGCGACGCATGCGTCAGGCAAGTCGACAGCTAGATTAGCAATTCGCGACACGATAAGTATTGGATATTCTCCACTCCGAAATTTTGCATACATCTCTTCCCGCTCTAATTGTTTTGTACTGCCGCTCAGCATCGGAATATTAAGCTGTGAGGAAATTTCCTCCAATTGAGATATGTATTGGCCAATAATTAATGTTGGCTTCCCCTTATGCAGTTGCAGTAACGACTTTACTATCGTTAACTTATTGCGGTTGACTGCAGCTATTCTAAGCCGGGTTCGAGGTTGTGCATCACGATATGGCTCACGAAGTTCTTCGGCTAGTGACACTCTTATTTCCGTACAATGTACTTTCGCGATATAGGACTGTTCTTCAGCCTTCTTCCATTGCATATCGAATAGCTTTGGGCCTACTAATGAAAATACGTCATGAGCGCAACCATCCTCACGTATTAGTGTAGCAGTCAGACCGAGTCTTCTCGTTGCTTGAATCGTCGCAGTCATACGGAAAATCGGAGCGGGTAATAATTGCACCTCATCGTAAATGATGAGCCCCCAATCGCGCTCAGAAAATAATTTCATATGTAAATATTGATCTGTAGATCGTTGTCGATGAGTAAGGATCGTATACGTCGCTATCGTTATTTCCGATACATCTCTTTGTTTACCGCCGTATATCCCAATTCGATTAGCCTCAATCGTTGTCTTTTCCATTAACTCTTGTCGCCATTGATTAGCTGAAGTGACACTTGACGTAACGATAAGCGTCGCAGCTTGCAAACTAGCCATAATACCAATTCCCGTTATCGTTTTTCCCGTTCCACATGGAAGTACAATGACACCACTTCCACCTAATTTATCACGATGAAAAGCAGCGATCGCTTTACGTTGATAATCTCGTAAATGAAAGGTTTGTCCACTCGGCGTTTTTTCTCGCAATTGGAGTGAAACAGTCTCACCATCATGATAGCCAACCAGATCCGTCACTGTATAGCCCACGCGAGCTAGCTCCTGCTTAACAAATCCACGACTCTCCCGCTTTAATACCCACTCTTGATCACTTAACTTAGCAACAATCCAATCCGTCATGTAGCTTTGTTCCTGGAGTTCATTCATTATTTCCCTATCACCTTGCAGTATCAGCTGCTCATCGATAACTTGTAGTTGTAATCTACCAAAGCGATTCATCCATAATTGTAGTTTCTGCTGTGCCGTAATAGGAATATTACCTTTTACATACAAATGAAGAATATGAACAATCCGTTCACTCTTCATTCCTAAAGTCAGTGCGTTCCACAGTGTAATCGCAGTTATTTCATAAACTTCATATTGTCCCATTACTTTAATAAGCTCGGTAAACGGCTGTATTTGTTGCTGTGCTTCAACTGCATAAAGTGAACGACGATCTAGTAAGATCGAAAGATCACTTTGTACAATGATTGTCTCTCTACTATGCAAATCAAACCCTCCTCGTAGCTAGCTGTATAGCTACAGTATGAAAGATTGTGACGCTTTTTATGCTATATGACCTATTCATTTATTAGAAACATATATTAATTGCTATTAATTATGGTATAATAGATAAAATTATTGTTAAATTATTTGCGATTTTCTACATTTCGGAGGATATTCTTTATATGAGAAATTTGAAACACGTTGGGCTTTGCCTAGTCCTTGTTCTATTGGCAGCATGCTCTACACTTCCGACTTCGACTTCAAATGTAATAAAAGAGAATACTTGGTATCCAATCGGCAAAATTCTAAACAACGACTCCTTTGAGATTATAGTAGGCGATCATATTGAGCAGGTAACGTTTCTTTCGCTTGATGTTACCGATATTAATGATGAATTATTCGGTTCGGATACCCATCAATATATTTCTGATCAACTACACGCTTCCGAAAAAGTGATGTTAAGCTTCGATACAGAAATGCGCAAAGAGAATGGACAACTCCAAGCTATTGTCCATTTACAAGATGAAACGAACTTGAATGAAAAATTATTAGAACTGGGTTATGCTAAATTACTTATTATCGAACCTAATATTAAGATGGAAAATATTTACAAGAAAATTGAACAGCAAGCTAAAGGTAATCACATCGGAGTTTGGAGTAATGCGAAGGAAACCAGTAATGAAGATGTTTCCATTAAAGAAACACGTTATACTGGTATCTCATTAACAATAAATAAAAAGGAACAAGCAGCAAAGATTACTAATAATACATTAACGGAAATTGATTTAAGCCATTGGAAGCTTTTAAGTGTGACCGGTAATCAAACTTACATTTTTGAAGACGTTATATTAGAACCGGGAGATAAAATTACCATCTATGCCAAAGAAACCGCAGCATCGAAAGATCTCTTTTCGTATTATTGGGGAAGTGAAGATGTGTGGGATCTTAGCCAAGAAGAAAGTGCAGAATTATATAATACAAAAAATGAGCTGATTGCAGAATGGGAAGAATAAACTTCCCGCTACAATCAGCTTTTTTAATTTGCATATTGTTCAGCAACATGAACTAGCATCCTTATCGCATTGTTCATCGCACGTTCATCAATATCAAACTTCGGATGATGATGTGCATAAGTAGCTTGGCACTCTGCATTACCTGCACCTACGAACATAAAACAACCAGGTACTTCTTGCAAATAATATGAAAAATCTTCAGCAATCATGATCGGGTCAGCAACGATAACATTATTAGCACCCATAACATCGCTAGCAACGGACAACACACGATTAGCTTCAACTTCATCATTAATAACAGATGGATACCCTTTTTTCAAATTATAAGAGCTTGTTGCACCATACATTTGACATGTCGTCGTC
>DXHF01000128.1 GCA_019113605.1 Candidatus Paenibacillus intestinavium | reverse complement strand
ACTTTGAATAAGTCGCCTTCCGTTTCAATACGAAGGCTGCCATCATGAAGGTCCACGATTGATTTGGCAATGGCAAGTCCGAGTCCAGAGCCTTCTGTTTGTCGTGATGTATCTCCACGTTTGAATCTTTCAAATAGCTCATCTATATTTTCGCTAAGTTCAAATTTAGATACATTTTTAAACGTAACCGTCGCTTGATTGTCGGTCGCCCGTACCATAATATAGACGCGGGAGTTCTCTAGTGAATAATTAAGAATATTTTCAATTAAGTTATCAAAGACACGCCATAACTTATTGCCATCGACAAGCGCATAAACAGGCATTTCAGCGTATTTAATCCTGAATTGGAGACTGCATTCATTGATCTTGTTATTATGTTCGGCAAGTGCCTGTTGTAACAACTGAACAAGATCAACCTTTTCTCTTGTTAATGCTATATTTCCACTGGCCATTTTTGAAACCTCAAATAAATCATCAATTAATACTTTAAGCCGCTTTGATTTTCTATCAATGATTTCAAGATAGGCTAATCTAGCTTCATTAGATACTCCTTCCCTTCTCAATAGATCAGTATAAGTAATGATCGAGGTTAACGGTGTTCGTAGGTCATGGCTTACATTTGTAATTAACTCTGTTTTAAGACGTTCGCTCTTTGCCTGTTCGTTCTGCGACGTTTTTACCCCTTGTTTTAACGTGTTGATATTGCCAGCAAGATTTGTTAGAACAGACTTCCCGGACACCGATAGATCATGCCCTAGATTTCCAAGGGCCAATTCATTCGTTTTTATAACAATTAAGTTAAAATACCCGATGCTTTTGATTAAGAGCATTACAATTGGCAGTCCAATAAACGCAAGTAGAACCAGATAAATAAGAAGAAATATCGGATCTACAGTAATCATCATTGCTGCCACACCTAAACCAAATACTGCCACCAAAATAATAAACAACTGCATAACCATACTCTTATTCAAAAAAGCGTCTCGCAGGCTACACCTTGCTTTATTAATCAGTTCACACAAGCCTTTTGTAGTTCTACTAAGGATTAACTTCATGCCTCGACCAGCCCTATTGATCAGTGCCTTTTCCCATTCATTCTTAAAGTTTTTCCAATCCTTAAATGATGTAATAAGAAATTTCCCTTGAATAAGTGTTAGCCCCCAACAAATCGATCCTATTGCTATGTAACTTACTACACCCAAGCCGTAATCATATAAATTTTCATTGTTATTAAAGATTCGTTCATTAATGAAAAACAGAAAAATAATGGCGCCATATCCTATTATGGTGAATAATATTACCCTTAAGTCAATCGGAAGCTTATTATAATAGAGTCTCCCCATTTCATTTTCAGCGATGTTATTTTTTGTTTTTCTTAGGTAGAAACATAGTATAAGTGCGCCTATGCTTGCTAAAGTATATACTGTCCAGATGATTTTCTTCTGCTTGTAGCGTTCGTATTCGATCATAACTGGATTTGATGATAATAAAGAGTTAGATACCGCAATCTGTCCTTCAAACGGGATCATAGAGTTAGCTAGTTCTTCATATACTACTGCTGGAATGCCAGCATGCAACAAATATGCATCAGATATTGAATAATTGGTTATAAACAACAAACCGCCATCAAACCTTTCTTCTGAGTTTTGCAGATTTGTATAGGTTTTACCGATTACGTTGTTCTTAAAAAGGTATTGAAATGTATCCTTGTATCTCAAATATTCTGGACGGTAATACTCTCGCTCCTGATAATACTCTTTCAACATCCGTTCTTTGTCAGCTATGATCTTCGCTTTTATATATTCATCATTGGTAAACGATTTATTAATTTCTTCTATTTGTTTATCTCTTTCCGCAATATAGATATCCGCTACCTCTTGATTGTCCGTTGCCACAGCTTCCAAAATGAAAAACCCAAACTCAGCATTTAAGTTATCTATTTGAAACGTTAGATCTCCTAACTGATTTCGGTAATTATTAATATCATCTTCTGTAACCGTGATTGACTTTTTCGCTTGTTCTAATGTGATACTGTTTAACTCAAACCTGCTTAAATTCATTGCAAATTGATCGAGCTTGTTTCTAAATTCAGCAGTCTGAAAATAATCCTTATGTGCATAACTACTACCTAAAGTAATAAACGATAGAATTCCACTTAAGCCAAAAGTAAGTAAAACGATCCAAACAACTAGAGTAGCTCTACTTTTCCATTTTGTACCCAATTCCCCATACCACCTTTAAGTATCTTGGATTTTTTGGATCAATCTCAATTTTCTCGCGAATTTTTCTAATATGGACCGCTACCGTATTTTCAGCGTTATAGCAGGGTTCCTTCCATACTTTTTCATAGATTTCAGTAATCGAGAATACCCGACCTGCGTTAGTCATAAGTAATTCAACAATTTTATATTCAATGGGAGTAAGCTTCACCGAATCACCATGAACCTTTACTTCTTTTGCTGGTTGATCTAGAGTAAGTCCATTGAGATCAATCATTTTATTAATCCCTTCATAAGTACCTAAAGTAACATACCTTCTTAACTGGGACTTAACCCTTGCAACGAGTTCCATTGGATTAAATGGTTTTGTAACATAGTCATCGGCCCCCATATGTAAACCTAGTATCTTATCTGCGTCCTCGCTTTTGGCACTTAAAATAATGATTGGAATATTTTTGTGCTCGCGAATTTTATATGTAGTGGAGATTCCATCTAGCTTGGGCATCATAATGTCTAAAATTATGAGATGGATTTGGTGTTCATTGATTATTTCTAAAGCTTCAATCCCATCCTTTGCTTTTAATACAGTAACGCCTTCATTTTTTAAGTAAATTTCAATAACATCACGGATTTCCTTATCGTCATCGACAACTAGCACATAAAAATGATCCATTTTTCACCCTCCATTCCAATAGCCATCTATCATTATCTTCATTGTAAATGAAAATTCTTAACATTAGTTAACGATAATTATGAAGACATTCTTAATATTTTCGAAATGTATTTTTCAATTTGATAGTAAAAGGTTCATGAAAAACAAAAGAAGTATCACATCGTCCAATACTAGACGCTGCAATACCCCTCTTCATTTATCCGTTTATTCACTTGTTTATTTGTTCACTTATCCATACGTATCTAGCGAGCCATCTTCATACAAAGTTATAAACGATTCCACAATTGCAGGATCAAAATGCTTTCCACTGTGTTCAACAATTAATTCAATGGCAGCTTTTTGCGTCCATTTTTCTTTGTAAGGACGCTTCGTTGTTAATGCATCATATACATCGACAACACTTACAATTCTCGCTTCAAACGGTATACTTTCACCTGCTAAATGGAATGGATATCCTTCACCATTCCATTTCTCGTGATGATACAAGATGACGTTCTTCGCGACTGAAAACTCATTTTCAAACAACTCATCATCTAATTCGCCATAAATCTTCGTTAAAATATCAACGCCGATTTGCGGATGCATTTCTATTATGATTCGTTCATACGGCGCCAATGAACCTGGCTTATATAGAATACCTTCAGGTATAGCAGATTTGCCGATATCATGCATAATACTTGCATTAACAATTTGCGATGTGTAGTGATAATCCAACTGTGAATCGATTCTTTCATTATGCCGCTCGACAAGTAGCTCCGTAAGATTTTGAACACGGATTAGATGATTTTCAATACCAGGATCACGAATTTCACAAGATATCGCCAGAACCTTTAACAGCGAGCCTTGTAGTTGGCGAACTCGCTTCTCATCCAAATAATGTCCACGCTCTAAATCCTCTAAGACGCGAAATATACCAGCAAAATAAACTTTATCATCAATTACATATGGAGTAATAGTAATTGATGAATGCCATAGCTCACCGCAAGCTTTCCGATTGGTGAATACACCTGACCACGGCTGACGATTCTCTAATGATGCCTTCATCTGTATATACGTCTCGACAGGCGTTAGCTTCGTTTTCAATATTCCAGCTTTTTTCCCGATGATGTCTTTTTCCTTATATCCTGTAATTTGCTCATAGACATCATTCACAAAACAAATTCTATGAGTACTGTCCGTCACAATAACTGCATCTGCTAGAGTTAACAGCTGGTTAAAATGCCGTACTAAACTCTCGTCTCTATTATTCATCTATATCACTCTCACTGTTGTAATTTCTATCTATTGGTGTATCTAACTATTAGATGATTTGAACTTAAGAGGTTGTTCAAGCATTTTTTTCAAGTATTACATATTTCAAAGCTCTAAATATTTTAAAGCACCAAATATTTCAAATCATTAAAGTTTGTCACTTCACCTTGTAAAGTAAGATCACTTTCCCGTTCGAGGTTGCGATGATTGAACCATATCATGCTCCACCCCGCACTTGTTGCACCGATCACATCATTACGCCAAGAATCACCTACATACGTACATTGATCTGGTAATGTCGCTGTCTGTTCATTAATATACTGAAATATTCTAATATCGGGCTTATCCCATCCATGACTTCCTGAAACAAAGATACGTTCTACTGGAATAAGTTGATCTATTTTCAATGCTTTAATTTTACGCCATTGATGTGCTTCTGCACCATTCGTTAATACACCAACGATGAAGCCACGCTGTTGCAGCTCAATTATAAGCTCACGCGCATTCGGAAATAACTCTATCTCAAATTGACATTCAAAATACGTTTGTTGAATTCTATCAGCTAGAATGGTATTAATTTCAACGCCAAAATCATTAAGTGCAAATTGAAATCTATCTCTTTTCATTGCTTCAGTTGCTGAGCCTTCTTCCATTTTTCCCGCTCCACCAAGCTCAATTGAAATTTTATCGCTATAATATCGCATACGATGATAGGCTTCTTCATAGGGAAAGGAATCTATATGATCCACATATGGCTGTACTGCTTTTTGGAAAGGTATAAGATGATCGTATAGTGTGTCGTCTACATCAAAAAATATCGCTTTTGTCATAATAATCTCCTAGTAACTAGTTCTCACTTTATTGTAGCAGAAAATGACAGCTTTAACGAACGTATCAACAGGAGAGTTAATAAGGAGAGTAACTACGAATAAGGAAATGAAATAAAGAGTTAATTCTACAAATAAGCCCGTAAGCTCCATAGATCAAGAGCTTACGGGCTGTTAAATCCCATTCAATTTCATTACATCTAAACAGTCACTTTGGCATCTTTCACAATAAAATCAACCATCGATTTTACTTCTACTTTACCAGCATAACAACTAGCTCGATCCAATGTAGTAAATGTTACCTTATAAGGTTCACCTGGAATAAGATCGAAATAATTATCAGACCAGATGCCATCAACTTCCGACGACAGGACAACTTGTTTGGCCAGTGACTTCGATTGCAATGTAACAATTGTTGCCCCACTTTCGACCGTCTCGCTCACTTCAATCTGTGGCTGCTGTAGTAGAAGGTTTTGATTTTTTACGAAATAATGAATGGTTTGTGCTGTTTCTCCACTATTAGCTGACCACGATGCACTAACAAATACTTCCGCTTCATTGTGCCCTTTCAGTAAATGTGAGATCGTTAGGCGCTTAACTACTTCTGCCGTATTTACCGGAAGAGTGACCTCAGCTTGCTCTTCATGTAACACCTCACCTGACATATGGCGTAACTGAACTAGTAATGTTCCACTCACAGATTGGAGCTTATCTGAGACAAGGTAGATAGCTAGGTCATCATCCTCAACTTGTGCAGATAATAATATATTCGCAAAACTGCGACGCGCATAATAGTTAAGTGCCTTCCAGCGACCATAATAGTCAATTCCCGACCATGAAGCAACTGGCCAGCAATCATTCATTTGCCAGTATAGTGAACCCATGCAGTACGGCATTTTTCTACGATGTGATTCAATTGCCATTTGCATAGCATCTGCTTGAAGAACTTGACTTAGATATAGGAACCCTTTGAAATCAGTAGGTTGTGACATATACATATCCATATATTCTTTAATGAGACGATTACCATCACCATTTTTCTGATGGGCCATCATTACCTTCGTATCGATTGCCAGATCAGATTCCTCGGCAAAGCTACGAATCGTACGATACTCTGGAAACGATTGGAATCCATATTCACTCATAAAGCGCCCAATCTTAAGTTGATAGTTTTCAAATGGTTCTACATTATGCCATACTCCCCAGTAATGCACATCACCTTCATTGGTCAACGGATGTGCATGCTGTGCTAGATCGTGACTAACAGATACAATCGGAGATGACGGCCAATATTCAATCGTTGGATGTAATTCTGCTACAACATCAGGTAATAGTTCATGGAAGATTTTCTCGTAATCTGCCCACAACTTTTCACGAATCGCTGGCTCGTAATCCTTCTTCCAGCCCCAGCCACCATGCTCATCATAATGCGCCCATGCAGAGTCGATCTCATTATTGCCACACCATAGTACGAGCGATGGATGATTACGAAGACGCTTCACATTATCTACTGCTTCTGCACGAACATTTTGTAAGAATTCTTCATCACCTGGATACATACTACATGCAAATATAAAGTCTTGCCATACCATAATGCCATACTCATCACATAAATCATAAAATGCATCAGCTTCATAAATACCGCCCCCCCACACACGGAGCATGTTCATATTCGATTCTACAGCAGACATGATCTCAGCACGATAACGATCTTCCGTAACTTCCGAGATAAAGCTATCATTAGGGATATGATTGGCTCCTTTGGCAAATACAGCAACTCCATTAAGCTCAAAGTGGAATGTTGCACCTGTGCCCTCGGCATCTCGATCACGGACTAATTTAACTGTGCGTAGTCCTGTAGTAATTGTAGCTTGTGTCGAATGCGAAATACTATCGTCCTGTAAAGTGACTACAGTATTAAACTGATAACGATTCGGTTCACCAAGGCCATTACTCCACCATAACTTCGGCTGATCTATTGCAATTGGTAAAGTTAAAATATGTTCCCCTGCTTCGACTTCTGTTACCAATTCCCAGCTTTTATCATCTGATTGAACTTGTAATTGCAACGAACCGCTCTTCTCTACCGTTACCGTTACTTTAGCTGCAAGCTTAGCAGATTGCGCTGCTACTGATAATTGATCAATAAACAAATCTCTTACAATAACTCCTGTCCAACTAACCAATTCCACTTCACGCCAAATTCCACTTGTAACGAAGCGTGGACCCAAATCCCACCCATAATGATAAGGCGCTTTACGAGCAAATATACTAAGCTTCTGTTCACCTAATCCACCTAATTCAGATTGATCGTTCGTTGCAGGTAAAGGATAGCCTAGCGCATGTAATTTGGGCAAATCTTCTTGGATAGGAGAACGAAATAAGATTCGTATATGATTCTCTTCTCCGTGTAGTAAACCAGTTACATCAATTTTCCAAGATCGGAACATATTATTCGCTGAAAGCACTAGCTTTTCATTAACGAACACATCTGCATACGTATCCAAACCTTTGAAATGAAGTTCTTGATGTTCTTCTTGTAAAAATTCAGCTGATGGTGTGAAATACGCCTCGTATTCCCAATCAAGCTTATCAATCCATTGCAGATCATGCTCATTCGTTGCATAGAAAGGATTCGGAATACGATCATTGTGTAATAGATCAGTATGCACACAACCTGGAACCGTTGCAGGTAACCAATCATTATCCTTCGCAGATTTGAAACGCCATGTATCTAATAACATTGTTTGGCCCATGATACATCCTCCAGTAACTCGCTATTATTGTTGTTTAAATGGTAAGTCTTCTAAAGTTATTACTCTAGGATCATTGTATACTTTATTGAGGAAATCCTTGCTGTTATGCTTACCATCCATAAGGAAATCACCGTTCCAAGTAATAAACAACCCCCAATTAGCTCCGTATTGCACCATAGTATCAGGATCAGGAATTGATCCATTTTCCATCATTGCAATGTATTTCGTACCGTTCGTTAGCTCGACAAGTTTGTCATAATAAAA
>DXHF01000127.1 GCA_019113605.1 Candidatus Paenibacillus intestinavium | reverse complement strand
CAAATTCACCACGATATTTCGTACCTGCCACAACAGAACCCATATCGAGCGTCATAACTCGTTTGTCACGTAACGTCTCAGGAATTTCGTTATTAATAATTTTTTGCGCTAATCCTTCAGCAATCGCTGTTTTACCCACACCAGGTTCACCAATTAGTACTGGATTATTTTTCGTACGACGGCTTAATACTTGGATAACACGTTCAATCTCTTGGGAACGACCAATTACAGGGTCTAAATTGCCTTCTCTAGCTGATACTGTCAAATCTCTAGCCAATCCATCTAGTGTTGGTGTACTTACATTGTTCTGCGTATGCTGATGACTTGATACAGCCTCACTACTGCCTAATAATTGCAGCACTTGTTGACGAGCTTTATTCAAGCTAATGCCCAAGTTATTCAAGACACGCGCCGCAACACCTTCACCTTCGCGAATAAGTCCAAGTAAAATATGCTCTGTTCCTACATACGTATGGCCAAGCTTACGTGCTTCATCCATCGACAATTCAATGACTTTCTTCGCACGAGGCGTATAGGCAATATTGTTAGGCTGTTCTTGACCGCGACCAATTAATGCTTCCACTTCATCTTGTATTTTCTCAAGACCTAAGCCTAGTCCTTGCAGCGCTTTAGCTGCGATGCCTTCACCTTCACGAATGAGGCCTAGTAAAATATGCTCTGTACCGATATTGTTATGTCCCAAACGTACTGCTTCCTCTTGAGCTAACGCTAGCACTTTCTGGGCACGCTCTGTAAATCTTCCAAACATCATATTGAAGCACCTCCACTTTCACCTTGTTTATTCAATTGCTCTCTAATCAGTTCCGCTCGCTTGTAATCACGATCCTCAATAGAGAGTTTTTCATTATAACGATGCTGTAAAAATCCCGGCTGTGTCATAATAAGTAATTCATTCAGCACATGCGGTGGAATATTTGACAATATACCGAGATCCGCTCCAAGTCGAACATCAGATAACCGTTGTGCTGCTTCCTTAGAATCCATAATAGCTGCATGTGCAAGAATACCATAGGAGCGTTTCACACGATCTTCTACACGTCTTAATGATTCATTCATTAGCTTACGACGCGCTGCTTTTTCATGTTCAATAATTTGTTTGGCTACCCCGTGTAAGTTATCAATAATTTCTTGCTCAGATTGACCAAGTGTAATTTGATTCGATATTTGAAATAAGTTGCCCAGTGCTTCGCTTCCTTCACCGTAAAGTCCACGAACAGCTAACCCCACCTGGGTAACTGCTGAAAGTATACGATTGATTTGTTGCGTAAGTACTAATGCGGGCAAATGCATCATAACCGATGCTCTTAATCCCGTACCAACATTAGTTGGACAAGTCGTTAAGTAGCCTTTATTCTCATCAAATGCAAATTCTGCAGCCTCTTCATAACAATCATCTATCGCATTCGCTAATTTCCATGACTCCATAATTTGAAACCCTGGATATAAACATTGTATGCGCAAATGATCTTCCTCATTGATCATAATACTAACAGCTTCATTATCACTCAAAATAACAGCACCGGCACGGGATTCATTAGCCAAATTTGGACTGATAAGATGTTTTTCGACTAACACCCTTTTATCTAATTCACTAAGATCCTTCAATAAAATAGTATTGAAATGTCCATGAGCATCTAGAGTTCCTGAATCACTAATCGCTAATAATTGTTCGAGCACTTCATTGGCTTGAGCTGTTGCCGCAAGTAGAGGAAACGGCTGATGATTGAGATTACGCGCTAAGCGAACTCTACTACTTATTACAACATCCGAATCTGGTCCTTGACCTCTCATCCAATCACTAAGTGCATCAGAAGAAAATTGATGCTCTGCCAACAAACTCACTCCTATCTAAATGAATATTGTCATCTGATCATTGCTGCATCTTTCGTTCAAGCTCACGAATTTCATCTCGAAGCTCAGCTGCTTTTTCAAACTCCTCAATTTCAATATTACGATGAAGCTCACTGCGTAATTCTTCTATTTGTCTCTTGCATTGAATTTTACTTCCAGAACGCTTAGGTATTTTCCCACTATGCGTTGTACTGCCGTGAATCCGTTTAATTAATGGATTCAGTCTTTCAGAAAAAGCATCATAACAATCACTGCAACCGAAACGACCAACTTTACTAAATTGGGTATAGCTCATCCCGCATGTTTCACAACGCACAGATTCTTGCGGTGCAATATTACTTAAGCTTTTATTACCGATTGTATCAAAATCTAAAATACCTGATAATAAACTGTGAATAGAAAAACTATTGGGCGCGCCAGGGATACTTTCTCCCTTTTCTCTAGCACAAGCTTCACAAATGTGAAATTCTGTCTTTTCTCCATTTATGATCTTAGTAAAATGTAATGTTGAAGGTCTCTTCCCACATTCCTGACAAGTCATCGCACACAACTCCTACAAACTTTTTGTGAAATTCAATACTGCTTCCTGCAACAAAAAGTTACATCGGAAGCATAGACGACTTATTTCAACAATAAAGCAACCAGCATCGATTTCAATAATCTTGCTCTTAATTCATCTCGATAGGGAAGCTTTAATACCAGCGTATCTCGATGAATAGCTACACGTATTAGATTTGCTTCACGCTTTGTCATATGACCTGCTTCTTCAAGCTGATAGATAAGTCCTTCTGCATTACTTTGATCAATCTGTTCACCTATCGTTTGATCAAAATGTAATTGAATCCCTTTTAATGTAGGTAATTCAACACGTTGAATCCGAACATATCCACCACCACCGCGCTTACTTTCTACAACGTAGCCCTTCTCAAGGGTAAATCGTGTACTGATCACATAATTAATTTGAGAGGGAACACAAGAAAACTTTTCGGCCAGATCGTTGCGCTGAATCTCTACAGCACTCTCACCGCTATTATCAAGTATTTGCTTTAAATAATGTTCGATGAGATCTGAAATATTACGCAAATCAACAACCTCCTCCCAGATCAGCTTTATTGACTTTGACTTTCTTTGACCTTAACTTCATTATACAAAATATAATTTTTAGGTCAAGTTTTTTTCGTTATTTATCAGATAATTCTAACAACTGAAGTATTCCACTTGTATTATATGTGCAAAAAACGAGTGAACAGGACTGCCTCTTATTATTAGGATGATTCTTTATTCGTTCAAATATACCTCTATAACTACTATTTTTTCGATTCTTTTTATTCACATTCATTATTTTATGACTGAATCGCTTCATTTGTCCCTGCAAAATTATAATTTACAATTAGTCATAGATTATTAAGAGTATGATGCTGCATAACTAGTGCTGATTAAACCAAAGTATCTCTTTCTACCTATATTGACATCAATAGTACTATTTGAAATCTATACCCGTTTTATTTTTTCTATGACTCTATACATAAAAAAATTCATTTTTCTTCATTTTAATTCCACATTTACTTTTTTATGATAATGTTTTACAATATATTTAACTTGAACTAGCACTTCATGACTACAATCATTTCTTTCAATAATTAATCTTACTCTTTCAAGCATCAAGAAACAGTAATTAACCATAATTCAAGGCATTATTTGTTTGATCGTTACCTTAACTTGTACTTACATATTAAAACATAGAGTGAGCAATTGTATTACAGTTTCATTAGTCCATTATTATTCTGTATTACGTAATTTTAGTTTCATGATTTGAATTAGAAGATTATCGTTTACTTCAACATGAGCTTACTTGATCTATGTTCTTCGCATTAGCTTCCATATCAGCCAACCTCCTCGCACCATCCATGCAAGTATTCGATCCCTCGAAAAATACTCCCCACTTCTTAGAATAGTCAACAAAAAAGGGATAATTCCAATTGTCATTGAAAAATGACTCTGGGGTTATCCCCTTCTTCATATAATCTTCGTCACTAAATCCACTAAGTAACATTCCCTTGTAATCACCTATTAGAAAACAACAAAAAAGCCTACTGCGTATGCAGTAGACTCATCCGTGCTTGGCGACGTCCTACTCTCCCAGGACCCTGCGGTCCAAGTACCATCGGCGCTGAAAGGCTTAACGGTCGTGTTCGAGATGGGTACGCGTGGTTCCCTTTCGCCGTCATCACCAAACGTCTTGCTAGAGCTTGCGCCCTCAAAACTGGATGTGAAAGGTAAAACTCCAAAGGTAAAAATTGTTAGGATAAGCCCTCGACCGATTAGTATTCGTCAGCTACATGTATTGCTACACTTACACCCCGAACCTATCAACCTCGTCGTCTTCAAGGGGTCTTACTAAATTGGGAAATCTCATCTTGAAGGGGGCTTC
>DXHF01000126.1 GCA_019113605.1 Candidatus Paenibacillus intestinavium | reverse complement strand
TTCTTCACACCTAACAAATCAAGACGTTGACCACCAGTGAATTTAACCATAGGCACATCGAATTTTTCGGCCACCTCAGCAATTTTTTTCAAATCAGCCGGTGAGGTCACACCACCATAAATTCGCGGTACAACTGAGAATGTTCCGTCTTTTTGAATGTTGGCATGATAGCGTTCATTCGTAATTCGTGATTCCTTCTCATCTATATACTCTTCTGGATATAGCATGCCGAGGTAATAATTGAGCGCTGGTCGGCACTTGGTACAGCCCTCCGTTTGATTCCAGCCTAATACATTCATAACCTCTTTCACGGTTAACAACCTCATAGCCGTAATTTCCGCTACAATCTCATCTCGGCTCAGTGTAGTACATCCGCAAATACCTTCCTTAACAGGTTCGCCTTCTTGATCTCCTGCATACAGTTTGAGCAAGCCTTCTACAATCGGCTTACAACCACCACATGATGCTGATGCCTTCGTACATGCTTTAACTCCAGCTACAGTTGTACAACCCTTTGTCTGAATTGCATCAGTAATCGTCGCCTTAGATACCCCATTACATCCACACACGATTTCATCCTCGGCCATCGACTCGTATCTACTTAAGCTAGACGATTGCCCTCCTAATTGATCTAAAGGGATACCAAGCAGTAATTCCTTTTCTTTACCTTCGACCGATTCACCCTTCTTAATTAAGGAGAATAACTCCGTTCCATCTGATATATCACCAAACAACACAGCGCCTACTAGTTTTCCATTCTCAATAACAATTTTCTTATAGGTGCCACTAAGATCATCCTGAATACGTAATGCCTTCGTACCAATATTTTCAATAAATCGACCAGCTGAGAACACATCAACACCAGACACCTTAAGCTTTGTTGAAGTAACCGAGCCTGCATAACCAGCAGTATCAACACCTGCTAGCTTTTTCGCAAGAACTGCCCCTTGCTCATACAGCGGAGCTACAAGACCATACGCAATACCGCGATGTTCCGCGCATTCACCCACTGCATATACACCAGACACACTCGTCTGCATAAAATCATCGACTACAATACCTCGATTAACCTCAATTCCTGACGCTTTGGCAAGCTCTATATTGGGTCTAATTCCGACTGCCATTACAATTAAGTCAGCCTTCACTTCACTACCATCGGTAAATTGGAGCGCTTTAACTCGACCACGGCCTGTAATACTAGCCGAATGCTTATTCAACAAAAATTCCATCCCTTGTGATTCAAGCTCTCTTTGTAACATTCGTGATGCAGGTTCATCGAGTTGCCTTTCCATTAAATAATCATGAATATGAACGACTGAAGCTTCCATCCCTAAGTGAAGCAGACCACGCGCTGCTTCAAGACCAAGTAAACCTCCTCCAATAACGACTGCCTTCTTATATTTTTTGGCTGTCTCCATCATAATTTCACAGTCACGTATATCCCGAAAAGCAATAACTCCTTCTTTATCCGCTCCCGGAATTGGCAGCATAAACGGTTTTGACCCAGTAGCGATAATTGCCGTTTCGTAAGAAAACTCCATTCCCATTTGTGTCGTTACAATTCGACGAGTCGTATCCATCTTCGTAACCTTTTGCCCTGTAACCAGTTGAATACGATTTTCTTTGTACCAATTCATATCATTAATAATGATTTCTTTCATATCTGTCCCACCTGTAAGCACAGAAGATAACATGATCCGATTATAGTTAGGATGTGACTCTTCTCCAATAATCGTGATGTCATAGGCATCAGGTGCCAACTTAAGTAGATGCTCGATCACCCTTACTCCAGCCATACCATTTCCGATTAATACTAATTTCTCTCTTTTTACCATAATTATCTCTCCTCTCCACATTACCCAACCGATTTACAACATCCTTCCTTAAGTAATCAATTTGACTAATAAAATTAGAAAGAGCCCAACTCACAATTTGCATTATGACACACGTAAGGTGTGTACTATATTGCATAAATTGCGAAGTTGGGCTCCATTGCCGCTTCAATCGAATACATCGTTGTATCCGAGAGTCAATGCTATTCAATTTCGATATACTCAATATACTACACTGTTTAGGTTCATGTAAAGATATGTAACATAGTTTTTATTTTTTTTGAAAATATCGACATACATCACTTCATATGTTATATATATTAACATAAGTTAAATATTATAAAACATTCAAGATGTATATATCCATTAGGAAGGGAGTGAGTCTCCCATATGCGTTCAATACTAATAATCTCAGGCTACAACACTGTTGATTCGAGCTCAATTACAGACTCTGAAATAGCATTACCTACACATCTCTTAGAGGAATGTGGATATATTGTTATTCATCCACTTACCACACATCAAGCCCAGAAAGAAATTATCGATGCTGATATGATCTTATATATTTTATCGTTAGATAAAGTAAATCACTGGACTTCTATTCTTACACCATTGAAAAGAATACCCACTCTATGGTGGTGCAATGAAACCACGTCACAGCAGTCTAGAGAGTTTTGTGAAAATGATCCTTCTCTCGATGGGATATTAACAGCAAACATGAATGATTTCGAGCTACACTGGGCACTGCATTTTGCAGCCAAACAATGCTTTGAACGGCAGCAATGGTTAACCGAGCGTAAATCGTTGGAAGTAAAAATTGAAGAACGAAAATGGATCGATAAAGCTAAAGATATTTTATGTAAAATGTACAATATTTCCGAAGCAGAAGCTTATGATTTACTACGCAAACAAGCTATGAATGATCGTAAACGAATGGTTGACGTTGCTTCGTCGATCGTAAAGGCTTATCAATTACTATTGAAATAAATCGAGGGGGCACATATTATGTTCACAAAATTTTTAAAGGAAGTAGGGCGCGGCAAAAGAGGCGCTCGTGACTTAAGCTATGAGGAATCACTCGAAGCAGCTAACTGGATTTTAGCTCAGAAAGCTACTTCTGCCCAGACTGGAGCATTTCTTGTTGCTGAACGAATTAAAATGGAGAGCGTGGCTGAATTAGAGGCATTTGTTGTTGCTTGTCGCAATCTCGCCTTCCGTTCACCTATACAGAAGGGAATTGATTGCACCGGTCCATATGACGGACGTACGAAATCCTTTTTCGCCTCATTTGCTACAGCATTTCTGCTTGCTGCCGCGGGTTTACCGGTTACACTCCATGGGTCAGCTACTCTCCCTCCCAAAAGAGGAGTTACCATTCATGATATATTGACAACTAGCGGAATAGATATCGAGCATATGACCAAGGAACGTTCCATCAATATCGCCAAGCAAACAGGTATACTATATGTCCCATCCGAGCAATGGTGTCCACCACTTGCGGCAATCCGATCTATTCGCGAAGAGCTAGACATGCGTACAATTTTCAATACAGTAGAGAAACTAATCGATTATTCACACTCTCCATATCTCGTATTCGGGGTATTTCATAATACTGTATTTAACCGTATGAGTGAGCTATTACATCATCTAGGCTATAGTAAATCACTCATCGTGCAAGGTGTAGAAGGATCTGAAGATTTATTCATTGATCGTCCTACAAGAACATATCTCGTCGAAAATGGAGAGGCTCAACTGAAGGTCATTGATCCTGATCTGTACGGACTAGAAACATCATTACCTGACAATATAACGTGGACAGCAGAAGCTCAACTCCGTACAACTGAGGAAATTTTGCAAGGCGGGGGACATATTGCACTAGCTAATCAAGTATTGCTTAACGCAGCTACTCGTCTAAGTCTGACAGGCCATGTTAATTCCATTGAGCAGGGCATATATACTTGTAAGCCACTTTTGGAAAATGGGGCAGCCTGGGAACTCTATAGTCATTGGAAAAATGCGATGCTAGACAAAAAGTATGAATTTGAAATTACTAAAACTTTATAACATTATGTAAATGGAGCTGTTTCTTCGTGGTTTTCACCATGAAGAAACAGCTCCATTTTTCAATATTTCAATATAATAACCACGTTAGAAACAATACTCTGTTGACCTCTCGGATAATTACTCCGTTATCAACTCATAAGCTGATATATGTTTAATTTTTCTTGCGATCAGCATCGATACAGCATAAGCTAACAGTGTAATCATCACGCAGAAAATAATAATGACCGGATAGTTGATAATAAAATTAACACTACGAATACCTACACTAGAGAGTAGCAACGCTAACATTTTATTCGTGTACAAACTACCAAGTAGTCCACCGATTACTACACCAATGATAACAATAGGCACAAAGCTCCAAGCAATTTGATTCATAAGTTGTAGTGTGGTATAACCGATTCCCTTTAATATTCCGAATTCTTTCTTACGCTTTGTTATGATCGTCTTAATAACAAGATATAGAATAAGAATAACAACTAACATCGTAGTTATAAGAATAATAAGCATAATGAGAAATACCACTGAACTATACATCCCTGTCTGACTTTCTAGTGTCTCATCTACATCAATAATATCGTCTAATGTATATCCATAACTCTGTTGAATCGCTGCAATAACCTTCGAATTGTCAACACCATCGGAGTAAATATGGAAGGTGGAAGGTTTATATTTGGGAATATGTTTCTCGATTCCTGCTAATGTAATTGCCGCAAATTCGCCCATATAATTAATAGACTGACTTAAGCCAGTAATGAGATAGGAATGCGATTGTTGACCTGCTGTAACAGTAACCATATCTCCAATGTCCTTGGCAAGCAGCTGCGAAACTGACCATGAGAGTGCAATTTCATTATCATATTGAGGAGCTCGCCCCTTATAGACCGTGTTGTTATTGAGCTTACTGTAATCATTAGATAGTTGGGTATAGAAGCTTTGACCATCAATATCCGTTAAGATGACATCAAGAATCGTGACCTTCTCTACCCTTTCAATTCCCTCTAATTTTTGAACTAATTCATCTTCATTATAATTACTTATGACAATAACATTTGAAGTTTCTGATCCTACCATATGAATAAAAGCCTGTTTTTCTTTTGCAATGTTATAATATAGTACAATGGAGAATACGGAGGCAAATGTAATCGCAATAACGATAATAACTAACATTATATTTTGCTTAATGTTTGCTAACAGGGTTTTACTTGCTAACAATAGATGAATACTACCTCTTGTTTTATCTAAAGGAATAAAGTTCTTTCTAAAGTTATGAGTGTGAATACCACCTCGCAACGATGCCACAACAGCCATTTTCTTTATTCTAATCGTGGAGAATAAAGTAACAACAAATACTAATAGTGAGATTAGTACAACACTCAATATATTGATCAAACCATTAAAACTTGCATGCCATACTAAGCCTGTTAGTGATGATATGACCTCACCCAATAACGGATTTGCAAGATAGGAACTTAATACTCCTAAAATGCTAGCAATGCATGTAATTGATAAAAATTGAATAATAATTGACGCGATAATTTGATTACTCGTATATCCAAGAGCCTGCAGAATTCCGATATTAACCATACCATCTTCAATACTCATGCTTACTCGGAACTTAATTACGATTAAGGAGACTAAAACAATAATAGCGGCAAATGCCACGAGGATCATAGCGATAATATTGACCGTCATTGAGCTAGCTGTTTTCACCATATTAATATCACTATCCCAATAATATCCGTTAAATTCTCCCGTTTGCAATTGCGGAAAATCCCTTTTAAAGTCTGCTAGAAGCGTGGCTGCTTCTGATGGATCATCTAATATCACGGAGAGCAGATTGGCTGATTCTTTTCCCCCCAGCTTTTGCGATAGTATATTATACGTACTATCTGTTAAATACACCTTCATTAATCCCATATTATTAGTGCCAAGCATCGTCGATTCAAAAAATGCGGCAATACGATACGTATAATTATTATCTTTATAATTTATTGAAAACGTGTCACCTAATTGATAACCACCACTAGTTTTGAGGATATACGGTAAGTAGATATCATTTTCTTGCACAGTATCAAGTTGTTCAATTAATGCTAATGGTGCAATCAAGCTCTCTGTTTTCATATTAAGGAAAGTTAATCCATGACTCATATCACTCCCGGCATATTGAAACAGAGCAGAATTCATTATTAACGTTTGTTCAACTGCAACCTCACTAACTCCATCATAAGCTGAAAAATATTGATCGAACTTTTCATCATAATTAGCTTGATCGATAACAACCGATGCATGGGCATCACGAAGCTTAGTTACTTTATCATCATAAAAGGTATTCATCTGCGTAATAATAGTAATTCCTAGATTGAGTAGCATAGACGCCAAAAATATTAATATGAACAAGGATGTCGTAGCACTTTTATTATGCTTAATATTAGCGATGGCAAGGTTAGTAATTTTCATACTACCACCCCATTTCAGTTAGAAATGCTTTTAACTTTTCACTTCGCCCCTGATTATCCTTCGCATCATATGAATCCAATCGCAAATCACCACATATCGTTCCATCACGTAAATAAATGATACGATTCCCTCTTAAAGCAGTTTTCACATCATGGGTAACCATAACGATGCTTTGTCCTGAATCATTAACCATTGTCATAATATCCAGGACCGAATCACTAGATGCTGAGTTGAGTGCACCTGTCGGCTCATCTGCAAACACAATCTTGGGACTATTAATTAATGCTCGGACGATACCAACTCTTTGAGCTTCGCCGCCAGATAATTGTGAAGGATATTTGTTCCATGAAACTTCTAATAAACCAACACGTTGCAATAGCTCTTTCGCAAGCTGCACAATCTTCTTCTTGTCTTGCTTCACTAACAATCCACTCGTTAATATATTGTCTAACACGTTCATATTGTCTAATAAATGCATCTGTTGAAAAACAAATCCACAATGATTCCTTCTGAAAACTGCAAGCTGATCATGACTTAACTTTGAAATTTCTTTTCCTTCAAATTGAATTTCTCCTAAAGTAGGTTTATCCATCCCACTAAGCGCGTAAAGCAGCGTAGACTTCCCCGAGCCTGAACTGCCCATAATAATTGTAAAATCTCCTTTATAGAGATCCATATTCAAATTTTTCAATACATGCTGCTGTAAGCCTTGATTTGAAAATGTTTTACATAACATTTTTGTACTCAATACTACGCTTTGCATTACATTGTTCTCCTTTGTATACTTAATTGTCCCTCCGCCTCATCCCGCTTCGATAAGCAAACAAAAAGGACTGTATCATCGTTACAGTCCTATCATACAAGATCAATCCTTAGTTAATCTTTGCTCAATCCTTAACGGTTTCTTAATTCGTTATCAAAGTCCGCTTTTTGAACTTCCCCTTAAAATCCATGTTCAAAAAGCGGGCTTTCAGAACAGAGAAGATGGAGCGCTACTTGAGAAAGGCGGAAGCGCAAGTGTACGTTATTGGTACACGCGAACCGTACTTTCCAAGTGCGCTTCATATTCGATGTCGAGTAAACTACGTCAGCCTAATCATCGTTATCAAAGTCCGCTTTTTGAACTACCTCTTAGGCGAGTTTAATGTGGACTATTACTGTAAACCCATCCCCCCGATTACAGCACTCAATCTCACCTTGCATATGCTGCATGAAATATTGCGATAAATACAGGCCCAGACCCGTGCCATTACTACCATCTATATTATGACCTCGATAATATTTATTGAATAGAAAAGGCAGATCATCTTCGCTGACTCCTTGGCCAAAGTCTCTAAACTCGAGGACGAGATGAGTAGCATTAATATCGTTCGTAATATGTACTGCGGTAGATGCATATTTGTAGGCATTGCTTAATATATTATCAATTACCTGTTGCAGGCGAAGCTCATCTGTCAGTATAATGCATGCCGGCAATGGATCACATACAATCTCATTGTCGTACATTGCCTTGTTAATCATGTCAAATAAAATATTGCTAGATTGCTCTGTAACCTCTACCTTTAATTGCTGTAATTCTTCTAATGTTGCATGAAACATATCAGTTACAAGCAAATTAATCTGTTCAGCTTTGGCATAGATCGTATGTAATTGCTGCTGTTGCTTATTATCATTAACCTTTAATAGCATTAATTCACCAATCGCTTTAATGGATGCCACTGGAGTTTTAATATCATGACTTAAGCTGGCGACAAGCTCTTTTTTACTTTGATTCGCATTATATTCATTACGGCGAGCGATTGCCAGTTCTTCGCGCATAATATCAAAGCTTTCAGTAAAAGCCCCAAATGGATTGTTGGGTTCAATTTCTAACGGTGTATCAAGATTACCCCTCGCAATGTTCGTAGCAAATTGTTGTAATTTGTTAAATGGAGTAAAAATGGTAGATTTCAATATTAAGATATAACCTACATTAATAATTAACAATCCAAAGAATATAATGATTAACGAAGTTAATAAATGCTGTTTCATCTGCTTGAGAATACTAGCTTCTTGGTGGTACACAATAACTTTCCCAATTATCTCATCTTGGTGATAGAGATCTATAATACTTTCTCGATCTTTAATCGCATTATAGATTGAATTAAATGTTACATCTGATGATTGAAATACTACTTGCTCATCATGATCTATAATTACAATATTGGAATTAAGCTTAATACTTTCAAATTTCCCTTGCTCGATATCTACCCAATTCAGTTCAATCTGCTGGACAAGTTCATTAATCGCTACAATATCAATCGAAACAGTCTTCTTCTGCTCAATAATTAATACTGCAGCAATAATAGCTACGATATATACAATAACAAGTACACTAATTATTCGTCTGCTCTTCATTAGCTTCGATCCTCAAGGACATACCCTGTTCCCCACACCGTACAAATATATTGCGGATCATTGGCATTCTTTTCGATCTTTTCACGTAAATGGCGAATATGAACATTTAATGTACCGTCACTTGTGATCGAATCCCCCCAAACCTCTTGAAACAATTCATGCTTTGAAATGACTCTATTTTTATTTTTCGCTAAATAACACAGTAAGCGGTATTCTAGCGTCTTTAACTTAATTTCTATATCATTAACACGTACACGACATAAATTACAATCAATAACTACATTGCCGAATTGAATAGTTTCTATAGAAGCCACTTGATTACCATATCTCTTCAGTACAGCTTTCACTTTTGCAAGCAACACACTTAGCGTATAGGGCTTCTGAATATAATCGTCACCACCAATATTAAGTGCAATTAATACATCATCATCACTAGAACGAGCACTTATAAATAGAATCGGAATTTGTGTTGTTAGGCGGAGCTTCTTACATAGATCAAAGCCTGATGTCTGGCCCAAGTTAATATCTAATAGTATAACAGCAACGTCATGCTGCTCTAAAAACTGCTCACATTCCGCAGCACTAGTTACATAGGATGACTTTACATCAAACATATTGAAGTATTCACTTGTTGTTTCGGCTAGTGCCAGTTCGTCATCGACGATAAGACAATCATACTGCATGTTATATTCCTTTCCTTTCTGAAAGTAAAATACTATTCACGAGCTTCCTCTCGGATTGGTTTCACATGCTGCGGAACCTGTTGACCTTGCATATTAATATATTCCACATCGAAATATCCACTATAACCAAATATAGCGCCAAATACTTTATTAGTAACCTTCACATCAATGCGGAATTTATTAATCTCCTCATCATACCATTCACATACAGAAGCATACCCCGATAATAGCATCGGAAATTTGAAATCGATTTTACCCTCATAAAAGTATTGCTCCCCAGATGTTAAGGCCATCCCACCTTGCTTTGTTGGTTCCATCTCTATTTCCACTGCAAGATGCTGATGTGTTCCTAAATAATCAATAATTTGCTTCCGTTGCTCACTATAGATCATCGTAGCATCAAAACGTCTTGTTTTTCTTGGAAATTGATAGGTACGAATCCATGTCACTGTTTCACGACCTAGACTATCCTTATAGGCATAATTTTCGATTGTAAATGGTATATTAGTGCCACTCTGCGGAAACAAAATATTACGACAAGTGCCTATGCAGAGAAAGGGCAGCGTATACCATTTACCATACCATACTTTCTCCATAATTCCTGTTCCGATAGCTGCAACACCGTCCTCACTACTAAAACCAAAACGTCGCTGTATGTTCGGATGCAGCTTGGCAAAACTTTCACCAAGCGCCTTTTCATATATAGAATTCATTATTTCACCTCATCTGTAGTTGCTTTTCTTCTGCAATTAGATGCACTTGCAGTTGGCGAACTACTTAATAAACTCACGATTGATATCGTTATTACTGCAATATTTAGCGTAATAGGATTAAATGGGGCCACCAATATATGCGGTTGCGCTGCTACACTTATTGCTAACACTAGTAATACAATAATATTTATTATATGTAATAGCCTATATACTTTGCCTCTAAGTAATATGAACATTAAGCCAAATAACATTTCCATTATGCCAACTGTTGCCAATATGATAGATTCATAACCGTGGAACAATGCAATATCTCTTACAATATCAAGCTCACCAGAACCTTGCACAAGCAACTTAGGTATTAAGCCTTGATAGAACCATATAAAAAACAAACTAAATCTTATGATCATTGTTTGAGCAAAACGTTTGATAGAATTAGATGGATGAATACCTTGTTCAAGCCATAAGCGTAATGCATCGAAACTCCATGCCATTGCCCAGCATATTAATGGTCGGAAAGCAACTCGATCCACGAACCGACCAAGTATGCCAAAGCGAGTCTCATAATCGTACAATGTTAGGAACTTAACTCCTTCGTTAGTCGGTATATAACGCCAGAAACCACTTCCTTCAGAAATTAATGAAATTGGTTGGTCTGAGCTGAACTTCAAGCTAGAAGTTAATACCCCTTTACTTTCCTTTGCACCGTAAGACTCACCTTCTCCAGCAATACTAATACCGAAGCCAATGTTCGTCTTATATAGAAACTTCTGTCGTTCATCCTCAGTAGGTTTCGGAATATATGTAATTTCAGAAAAACGTAAGTCCCATTGCTGGTGAAGGTCAGGGGACTGAGTATATTGCCATAGCTTATCGATCGGGGCTGATATCATTGACTCCACATAAATTTTTTTCGCCATAAGATTATCTCCATTACGCACAATATATAGAAATATTATCCTTTTCATTGTAGTACGCTCTTAATCATTTGTCACATTATTAATCTATATGACAACCTACTATAAGTTCTCACGCTTCCTCTTCCATAGCCCAGATCTGTCTAGTAGAAACAACCGTTTCTCCAGTTTCAATTGCCTCTAGCATAAGGAGTGACAAATATTGATCCTGAGCCGCATCTGCTAGACTATAGAACGATCCAGACGCACCTGTCACGTAATCAGCCATTTTTAGTAGCGAGGTGGCAATTGCAATTTCCTCATCACTTAGCCTAGCTGGAGCAGTTGGATTAAGGTAAAGCCATCGTTCGCCTGCAATAATACCTTTGTGGTAATAGCCCTCTAGATTGCCGCCATGTCCTTTATCAACTCTTCGCAAATCCATATGAACTGGCGTATTAAAATCAACTAAATAACTTGCTTCCTCATTCACAATTTCACCTTGAGAGCCTCTAATAACAATTCGGCTACGACGAATCCATGAAAAATATTGATCCCGAGAAAAATCATACACCGCCAATTTATTGCCAAATCGCAATGTCGCAAGCTGCTGGCTAGTCTCAACTACCCCCTCTGTTTCCGGACCTCCATCTCTAGACGGTCCCCTTGATATAAGGGACTGTATTTGTTCTCCACGAATTGTCACCTCTTCAAAGCCGACACCAAGCAATTGACGAATAAGACTAATGCCATGATATTCATGGGCGACAGACATCTGTACATGTGAAATATCGCCAAGCTTACCTGAAGAAACCAATTGAATTCGAGCTGCGTGTAGCGGCTGAAATAAATATTGCTCCGCAACTTGGAGCTGCGCGCCTTTAGGCATTGAATGATATAAAGCGACTAGTCCATTCAGGTCAGTTGCAGGCGGTGTTTCTATTAGTACTGGAATTTTATTCATAGACAATTGGCTGATTACCCCCTGCGCTCCACCTTTTGCAACCGCAACAACTACGAAATCAAAATGCTCAGTTTGGACGATTAATTCCTCCATTGTGCGAACGGTGCAAATGCCCCATTGCTCCTCAATTGCCTTACCTTTCTCTTCATTGCGTACGAGCATCGTAGAAATACAAAAATGATCTGGCATTGCTTTGGCAATTCGCATATAAAACTCAGCACGCCAACCTCCGCCTACTATTGCAAAGTTTGTTATCGTCAATGAAATCATCCTTTCTATTAATAAACCAATCTTGCCGAAACTTTTACTTGACACGTTACTATAGTACTGGGTTTATTATAACTTAAGAGGGGAGTGATGTGATGAATGGCCTGACAGTAAGCCAGCTAGCGAAAGCATCTAACGTCAATGTAGAGACCATCAAATATTATGAAAGACGGGAACTGCTATCAACACCGAACAGAAATAGAGCAGGATACCGTATATTCTCAGAAAATACGATTCATGATGTGAATTTTATTAAGAAAGCACAGAACTTAGGGTTTACTCTTAATGAAATCAAGCAACTTTTAGCTTTGGTTCGAGAAGAGCACTACTACCCGACGCAGGAAATGCAACAATTTGCCACAGCAAAGCTACAAGAAATTACAGAAAAAATTGTGCAGCTGGAAAACTTCAAATCGTTATTAGAGCAAGTGACTGACCAGCATCCACATACACTTCCATTACCTAAGCAGGAATGTCCAGTTCTCAAAAAAATATTGAAGGGATGAATCAATCCATGAGTAAATTTATTGAAGTTTTTACAAATAGCAACTTGTACGGCAATGATATCGTTGACCGTGTGAATCAAACCGCCTGTTCAAAGTGTACCATCCTCGTTTATGACGCTAGCAATACGGAGTCAAGTGCCGAGATGCAGGAAAAGGCTTATAAGTATGGTGTTACTTCAATGCCAGCCATCGTTATGGACGGCAAACTAATTAATCCCGAGAAACTTGTACAAGGAAAGCTCGCGAGCATAGTTCATCATGTATTCAAAAAGTAGCTCATAATGAGCTGCCCCACTTCAAATATAGTCCAAACAAACCTCCACAGATTTGAATATTTTGCGGTATTGAAATTAATTAACTAACAAGTGGGGGGGAAGCTCTTGTCCGAGCCTGGTATATCGATTATTACATGCACGAATCATCCCGATTTTCTCATGAACATTTTGAACAATTATCAGACTCAACGCTATACACGCAAAGAATTGATTATCATTATTAATAAGGACAGCATTAGTTTGAAGGAGTGGAAAGAAAAGACTGCCCTTTATACTAATGTCACCATCTATAAAGTGCCAGAGCGAATCTCGTTGGGCCAATGTTTAAATTGTGGTATTAGCAAGTCCAAATACCCCCTCATTGCTAAATTTGACAACGATGATTATTATTCGCCTTACTATTTAAGAGAACAAGTAAAGGCACTCCTGCGTACAGGAAGTCCGGTAGTCGGAAAGCACGCATGTTTGGTCTATCTTTCCGCAAGTAAAAAACTTGTCATTCGGTCACCACATGAAAAGAATAAAAATGTCGATTTCATTCAAGGAGGAACGATCTTATTCCGTAAAAAAATTGTAAAAAACGTGAGTTTTTCAGATCTCTCGCTTGGCGAAGACGTCAAATTTTTACGAGATTGCTCCAAGAAAGGCTATACTATATATGCTACCTCTCCCTACAACTATGTTTATATCCGTCGGAAAAACAAAAACACACACACATGGAAAGTGAGCGATAATGAATTTCTGATCGGTGGCAAGCATGTTGCAGTCACCAAAAATTTCCACCGATTGGCCGTACGCAAACATTGAGTATATTAGATCATAACAAATTCACTTTAATTAAAAGCTGAGCGAATGGAACTGTCAATCGTTCAGCTTTTTCATTTAAGAATACCGTTCCCTGTAATTTTCGCTTCAATTTTCGCGTTAATAGCAATTGTCGGGAATGTTTCCTCCCAATCCATTAAGCTCCATGTTTTCGGGTGATACGCCATTATTTTTCTGCCAATCCCAAAATAATCACAATTCACTAGTTGCAATTCCTTTATAACCATGCTCGCATTTTCTGTTAATTGATCAGAAATTATTTTATTCAATTTCTTGATTTCACCGTCACTAAACATCCCATCCTTAGGATATTCAATTACAGTAATATTTAATTTTACATTAATATCAACTGTAATTTTGTGATCATTATCCACGTTCACCTTTAAGCTTTGACTTTTCAAAAAAGTGTTCACCGAAATATACTGGTCCTGATGTTGCTCCTCTTCTGGATTCACTTTAAGTACAAGCCTTCCTACATCCCCCTTTTCTCCATTGAGATATAGCAATACCGTTGCATTTTGCCCCTCCAATACTTTTCCTGTATACTTCTCACCATGAAAAAGAGCTATTCCCACTATATCAAAAGAGTCTGAATCTTTTCTAATGACATAAGGCAATGCAAAATCCTTCCCTGGATCGAATAAATTAGGACAAATAGATTGAAGCGTTTCAATCGGAACGAGCGTATTCTCTTCAGCGCCTTTGACCGCCTTCGTTAGTTTCTCACTAATAAATACTTCTTTTGACTTTTTAATTTGTAAGAGCTCTTTGGCGGTTCCTTTCGTAATGACTATTTTCGCTCCTAATGAATTTCTCGGGTCTCTATATAAGATATCCAGTATAGGATAAATATCCTCCTTCGCTAACTCCTCTCCAATAGCAAGAACCTGCATTTTATTTGCAGCGTATTCACCGCCTAGCTGTTTCTCAATATCTACCCGAATCTCTCGCAGTGTATTCCCAGTTGCATTGTAAATAACGTTAGTTGAAGCAGACTTTCCTCCGCCTTCTAGACTTAGCAATCGAATGACTGATGTATTTAATATTTTCCCTTCATCTGTTGCATCAAGGCCTACTCCCAAAACTAGATTATTATCTTTCAATAAATGTGTGTCCCAGCATCCCGTTAATAAACAGGAACTTATAACGATATAGACAGCTATTATTATTTTCATTGCGTAGTACTCCTATAGTTGAACTTTTTCCTTATCATTGATACAAGTAGTGTAAGAGCTGGAATCAACATCATAAAGATATAGCTGCTATATGAAACGTATTTATCAAATTGTGCAATTTCGGATTCGGAGGAAAACAATAGTCCCGCCAGAAATACAAATAACATCAAATACCACACAGGATACTTCCTTCGCCCTTTATGAAAAAGGTTTGCTGCCCCGCTACTAGAAAGATATACATAGGTGATAAAAGATGTAGCCATTGGAATAATCCAAATAGATAAAAAGACGAGGTCCATCCTCTCTACCCATCGAAAACTGACTGCTTTAAGTATGTATAACACGGGTTCGGGGATGATTTTGATCTCCTCTGGGCTAAATACGAGATAGCAGCTGACCATAAAATAAACGTAAAATAATGTGACTGCCATATTAGCCATCGATATACTTTTTAATGATTGTTTATATGTACCGGTGACATAAGGCAGGATCACCATAATTATCTCGAATCCGATCATCGCTACAATGGCATTATGGGATCCTATCACTATATTGGTTAACCCAGATTGACCGATTGGAAATAAATATTCCCATTGAAAATTGACTCCAAAGGAGAACCAAGGAAGTATAACGGACAATATGACTAACCCAGAGGCCAATACATAAAACCGTGCGATTACCCGCAAGTTATTTTTTCCAATATAGATCCCTATTGCAATTAACAGCAGTACAACAATCGGGGCAGGTGTGTAACTTAATATCCATCTTTTCAAAAGATCCGAAAATAGAAGAGCCAGTAGAGACAGAACAAGTAAAAAGTAAATCGTATATAAAAGATTTATACATTTCCCCAAATACTTACCGAAAACAATAACCGTAATCTCATAAAAGTTCTTCCCTTTAAATCCCCAGAGTAAAACCCATAACAATATAATTAATATTTGTATACCAATACCTGCAAAAAAAACAGAAATCCAGCCATCGCTTTTGGCATGCTCATGCACACTATAAGGAATAGATAGTAATCCTATTCCAATTTGAGCTTGAAAAATGACAAAAAACAGTTGTTTCGTCGTAATACTCTTTTCATTCATTTTTTTTCCACCCCCTAGGATTACCTATTCTAATCGTATCCTTTGGCGTTGGACCAGTAGGTCTTTTTCTGAACATCCAAAGTGGAAGTCTAACGACTGTATCTTTAATATCCGACAGCTTGAATGGCGCAAATGGTGTGAAATACGGCTTACCAAATGATTCTAATTTACATAAATGACCGATAATAAACATAAATCCAAGCACAATACCAACGAAGCCAAATAGGGCGGATGCAACCATAATCGGGAAGCTGAGCAAACGAATCGATGTTCCCATCTCTGTAACAGGAATCGTATAGGAAGCAACAGCGGTAAGAGCAACGACCACGATCATAGAATTTGAAACTAAATGTGCCTCGACTACCGCCGTCCCGATAACCAAACCACCGACAACACCTAGAGTTTGAGCAATCGGACTAGGCAATCGGGTAGCAGCCTCACTTAGGAACTCCAAAATAATTAGCATCGAACAGGCTTCGACGATGGGAACGACAGGAATAAAATCCAATGTTCCCTTTAAAGCGAAAACAAGCTCAATCGGAATAATCTCATAATGAAATGACACTACAGCAATATATATAGAAGGTAGTCCTGCCGTAATCAGAACACCGAGTATCCGAAATAGTACAAGATATGAGCCAATAAACCATCGATTATTATAATCATCAGAGGATTGGAGAAAGGAAAAAAAACTAATTGGCGCAATCGTTGCCGTTGGACTTCTATCTGCTATAATAGCAAATCTTCCTTCCATTAAATTAGCGACAACCCGATCTGGACGTTCGGTATTTAACATTTGCGGGAAAGGTGAAAAAGTCTCGTCCTCAATAAATTCCTGTATATGTCCTGGCGCTTGAATATAATCCGTTTTTGCGTAAGACAGTCGGTATAACAATTCATCAATAATACTCATATCGATTAAATCTTCGATGTAAATAATCGCAATCTTCGTACGGGATCGCTCTCCTAATGTCATGTACTTAACTATCAATTTTGGATATTTGATAGATCGCCGCACTAATTGAATATTTGTTTCTAAGCTTTCAATAAAACCATCATGTGAACCTCTTATTATTTTTTCACTAATAGGCTCCTGAATCGCTCTATTTTCTTGGACTGCAGTATAGAAGGAAGCTGCATAAGTTTTACCTTCCGTAATAAGAATGGAATAACCGTCCAAAAGTAAATTCGTTACCTCATATAAGCTCATAATTTTGTTATCGTAAGCGACTTCAACTTTACTGCTTACAATGTTAGATACAACTTTATCGTAAACTTCCTTTGATTCGACCAAAGATCCAATAAAAAGAAGCGATCCTTTGTCAGATAAATCATGAACA
>DXHF01000125.1 GCA_019113605.1 Candidatus Paenibacillus intestinavium | reverse complement strand
AAAGCTTTCCACATTGATGGTCATCAAGCCGCTACCCTTCATACCGATAACCGTAATGAATAGACCAATACCAACTGTAATCGCATGCTTTAAGCTATCCGGTACTGCATCAATTAACATTTGACGAATTTGCGTAATTGTTAAGATGATGAAAATAATCCCCGAGATAAATACTGCCGTTAAGCCCATTGCTGGAGTAATCGGCGTATCTGTGGCCGCTGAAGCAAGTATGACTGACGCGAAATAAGCGTTCAATCCCATACCTGGAGCAAGTGCTACTGGGAAGTTAACAAAGATCCCCATTGCAATGGTGAAAATACCTGCTGACAAGGCAGTAGCTAGAAATACTCCGTTCACGTCCATACCAGCGCTACCAAGAATCATTGGGTTAACCGCTAGAATGTATGCCATTGTCATGAATGTTGTTAGACCTGCCATAATTTCAGTTCTTACATTTGTTCCTAGTTCCTTTAATCGAAAGAAACGCTCCATTTTGAATATAACCTCCCAAAATTGTGATGGAACAAGCAAAAAAGCCCAAAGAAAATGCGTAACTCGCATCTCTCTAGGCTCTGCAAAAAGGAAAGAAATTTACCACTGGCCTAGTGGCTTTCTTTCACCCCTCGTAGCCTGATCATTTACGGTGATCTAGTAGAGACTCTCAAGCCGATTCTTGAGATTATACGAAAGTATATGCTTTTGTTGTATTCCGTCTTTAATTTTATCGAGGTAGACATATTTTTGTCAATCATTTTACGAATATTTTCCGATAAAAAGTGGAAAACATTCGTTTTTCTCTACAATTAAGAGCTATCGTTCGTGTTTCTCGCATGTTTCCTGCAAACTTCTACTACAAACTGGAACTCAATTACAGCACATTGTCATTATTGTTTAATCCATTTCGCCATGTCTGAAATTAATTCCCCATTAACATTAGAGGGCAAATAATATTCCGAACCAATCGATAGTTCTTCATATTCAGTTAGAACATGGTTGATGTTCGGATAAGAAATATAAGATATATTAGTGCGATCTTTCAATGCTTCTTTCCAACCATTGAATTGATTCATACTAACTTGCCAATCATTCTCTCCTTGGATGATAAGCATTCGCTTGGTTTGTAGCTTTGCCATCTGACCTGGTAAGTAATCTCTTTGCTCATACCACCAATACGCAGGAGGGATTGGAAATGACTCAGGTAATTTTTCTGTCGAATACGTCGGATCATTGATTAAATCTACTGTCTGATTAATAAATGCTGCCGTCTGTTCTTGGCTAGCAATAATTTCAGAAGAGTATCCTAATTTTTTCAACCGATCTAGAGCATCTACCTGCTGTTCTTTCAGTACATCTGCCAAATTACCACTTGGCGCTGAAAGTAGTATAGCCCCTGCGATATCATTATCTTTATCATTCTCGAAAATCTTTGGAACGACATAACCACCTTGACTATGACCAACAATATATACATTAGCATCATCAATCTCACTTCTGCCCTTTAATAATTTAACTGCCAAAATAGCATCATCGACAGATTCATTGTTCAAAGTAAACTGCGGTAAAGAAGCTACTTTTACATTATGCTCCTTTGTTACTTTTTCATAGCGCAATGTAGCTATGTTTTGAGCAGCTAGACCGGCTGAAATATCTTTGAATATTTTAACTGCACCGATCGTAGAATCACGATCATGTGGACCAGAACCATGAACAAGAACAACCGCAGGAAATGGTCCTTCTCCTTCTGGAATCGTTAATGTTCCCGGCACTGCAAATGTACCTTCCCCAATTACTACATCTATTTCAGAATAATTTCCAATATCATAAGCTGGTTTCTGATAAGTATCAGCAATAGCCACTTGTTCCATGTACAGATCATCAATTAATTGATTAGCATCAAATCTTAATGTAATCTTCAAAGGCAATACATTAGTTTCATAAACCATAACAACATTTGTATGTACACCATTGTACTCCGTAGTTAGAGACTGCTGCATCAGCGGCTTACCATAAACAGCAGAGTACTGTTGTCCAATGATTGCAAGAGCTTGCTCAGGAAGACTTGGTTTTAATACTTCGTTCATCATTTCAGGCAAATTCACTACATTCCCAGAAAATAGTTGATATACAAACAAGCTTGAAAGTCCTGCCCAATCGGTTGCAGCAAAGCCGACTGTTTGTTGCGCTTGATCCCAGCTCGCATTAACGCTGAATATAGCATTAAAATCATTTAAAGAAATATAAGTCTTATGATCTTTCATCATAGCTGAAAATTCCAAATTTATTTCTTTATCGTTAATCAGCGCTTGTTCTTCCCCGACTGGAATAATTACCTTAAGATTACCTCTATTGATCGTAATCAATTGATTGGCTTGATTCCAATCTACTTTAGCTCCAATAGACTCAGCCGCTACTCGTACAGGTACCCATTCTGGATTCGCAGCTGACACATTCAATTGACTAACAGGTGATAAAAAAATACAGAAAATAAGAGCAAAGGAAAAAACAGATTTCATTAAACGATTAAATGATTTCATTCGTATATCCTCCTAAAAACTTTTTGGTTGCTTTCTCGACTTCACTTCTCTGTAAAAAAAGTTCACCTCGAAAGCATACGCTTAACATTAATTAGTTAAGCTTCGCACTACCGCTTACTACATAATAATAATTCTACATTTTCCAACATATCCCTTTATCTAATCATAGAGTACTACGATAAGAAAATGGTCGGAATTAATACAATAGCGAAAATTCCAATAATAATAAACCAGCTTAACGGTCTAGCAAAATTCATTGTCCAGCCAACACCAAAACGTTTTTCAACAAAGATCGCAGGATCATTACGATTCCAATAGAACACTCCTGCTTTCCAGAATTGATCTTGATCCGCAACCGCTACCTTACTTTGAGCATTCGAGCCCTTAAGTTTAATACGCGAGCCACCTTGACCAGTTTTTATACTTAACACAATGGAGCCAACAATAATTACTCCAATTACCGGAAATACGACTAGCATGTATATGTCATTCGAAATTTCGAGTAAGGATGATAGTTGACCTAAGCACATAATAAATATTACTAAAAATCCAGTTATCGCCAAAAATATTGACCACGAATAACGGAAGATACGATTCCGCTCAACCGACCCTTCTGGATCTTTACTTTCTACAATTTGCTTTGCTTTCGAAATTGAAATATGAGAGAAAATAAATACAACTATCATCGTTAGGGCAACGCCAGATAAACCTAATACTGATGATAAACTCTTCTCAACACTTCTAGTCACTTCCCCAGCGAAATTATATTGCATAGGAATGGTTGCAGGGAATTTTTCATAGTTGAGCAAGCTGTAAATTACAGTACCTACCACTAGTAGTAAATGTGGTAAATACCAAACTAACGTAATCGTCGTCCTCTTATTATAAAAACCTGTTTGCACGACAATCCTTTGTGAAGTAAGCTGTTCATCGTACCAGCTTTGTGTTTGCTTCCACTTTTTGATTTGCAAATGGCTAACATAATAAAATGCAAAGCTCGCAATCATATATCCAAATACGAAGCAAGAAAAGACTATAGAATAGAAAGACTCCTCTTGATTACTTTGAATTAGTAATAACAATGCCACCGTTAGAACTAAGCCAAGTGCAGTACATAACGTAATGTATGTTGTAATTTGCTTTTTGACAAATGGTTCCTGCTTGACGCCCTCTGGTACTGTTACACCAAATGCCTCTACTTTCCTTGTAATTAGAGGAGTAATTGCCACAATTGCAATGATCGATATAAATAAAGCCACTAATATCCAAAATTCCATTCCATTCATCTCCTTCAACTTTTCGTAAGAAAAGTACATCGGAAGCATCTGCTTCAACTTTTCATTAGCTACCTGCCATTAGGCAGTAGCTCATTGAATGATGTACCTACAAGCTCTTCGAACTGATTCATTTCCATCCCTCTAGCTATTGCCTCCGCAATAAGTGGCCGCAATCGCTCTAGCAAATTTTTCTTAAACTGTTCATCTGCAATTGGCATGGCGTCAGGCTCAATGATGACACCTTGCTTGCGATTAATTTGTACATAACCATCTTGCTTCAATAGATGATAAGCCTTGTTGACGGTATGCAAATTCACACCCAAATCTACAGCTAAAGCTCGTACCGACGGCAAGCCTTCCCCTGGAATAAGTTCACCTTTTGCTATCCCTTCTATAATTTGCTGTGCAATCTGCGTGTAAATAGGTGTCTCAGATTGTAGATCAATGGCTAACAGCATGTTCATCACCTCCTAAAACTTTGCGTTACTTCTTGATTGACTTCTTAGCTAACAAATAGTCACTTCGGAAGAAACGTATGTTTAACTTCAATATGTGAATTAATGAATCTTTACAAAATTAATGACTAAGCAAGAATCACTCTATCTGTTATACTTAATATATAACAGATAGAACACTCAGTCAATACTCTTTAATTATCTATATGATTGGCACCCTATCGCTCTCTTCCCCACAAGCGCACGAAAAAACCATCCAATGATCGATGATCATTGAATGGCTCTTCATCATTACAAAAAAAGCCATCCAAGTGCATCTTGAATTGCACACAAATGACTCTTCAACAGCTTATAATACATCAACTTCTAGCCTACGCTTCTTTGCTTACCGTTTTTATTCAGCTTCCTTCTTTTACTTTTCCATATTTTAACCCATATCTGATTTTCTTCATCCTTAAAAAAATTAATTCCAATCAGTTTAAGTGGTGTCCATATTTCTTTGAAATAATAGTAAGGCATTTGAGTACTTCACCTCTTGCATGAGACTTTAGTTCCACGATAAATATTATCATAGGTATATCATACTACTCATCCTCATAAAGCACTAGTTAATAATGGAAATCTATATAAAAATAACTTATAATAGTAATTTCATAATGAATATATATCTGCTAATATTGTCTTCGTCGTACTTAGTTCTAGCCTCGCTTCTGTAAAATCCTCTTCCTCGATTGCAATAATAATTCGTTGAATGCTTTCGTGAAGTCTTTCATACTCCCCTTCATCACCTAGCAATTGTAATTTCCATTCATTATGTTTATACACCTTTAATAAGGCTTCTACTTGTAGCTTTACAGATTCAGTCTCGTTAACGCTCATTGATTGTTCAAGTCGATTAATATTTTCTTTAAATTCATTTTTACCGTTTTGAGCGGAACAACCTGAAATTACGAGCAGAAGCATCATACAGAGCAAACCTCTTTGAACCATCTTGGCTTATCCCCCTTTTTCGTTGCATATTATAATTTAGATTACCCAATAATAAGGAAAACTTATTCAGACTTTATATTGGGGGAATTTCTGTGCCAGAATATGTATTAATATTAATTCGTTCCATTGCTGCTTTTCTCGTCTTACTCTTTTTGGCACGTATTATGGGGAAGAAGCAGCTTTCTCAGCTGACTTTCTTCGATTATGTTGTAGGGATAACGATCGGTTCCATCGCCTCAACAATGTCTGTCGATCAAAATATTAAAATCTCGAACGGTATTGTTTCACTCGCAATATGGGGGTTATTCCCGATAATTTTAAGTCTAATCGGACTAAAATCAAGAGGTTTTCTACAGTTAACCGATGGTAAACCTTCGATTATTATTAAAGATGGGGAAGTATTAGAAGATACGATGAAGAAAAATCAAATGGCGATTGATGAGTTAATGATGCTACTACGTGAAAAGGATGTTTTTAAGCTAGATGATGTTCAAATGGCTGTATTTGAAGCAAATGGCGAGCTAAGTGTGATGAAAAGAGCAGATATGGAGCCAATTACCCCCAATTTTCTTGGAATAAAACTAAAACATGAAAATGCCCCGACTCTATTAATTATGGATGGTCATATATTATATGAAAACCTTGCAAGACTAGGGTACTCAAAAAAATGGCTAATACATGAAATTGCGCAAAAAGGTGCTTCAACAGAAAAAGATGTATTCATCGCTCAAGTAGATGGCAATAAAAAGGTGTATGTTGATTTGTATGAGGATAAAAGTGAATAAAATAGGCTAATAAATATGCAATGCACAAAAAAAACACTAAAACCTTTAGGATTACGTGTT
>DXHF01000124.1 GCA_019113605.1 Candidatus Paenibacillus intestinavium | reverse complement strand
GTCATAATGATAAACCACGGCATTATTCGACTGCATTAAGTACAAAAGTAGCGCGTTCGTTAGTTAATATTGCTGTGCCATCATTGAATGAAAGCATTCATTTCTTCGATCCATGCTGCGGAATCGGAACAGTATTGATGGAAGCATGCTCACAAGGGATCAAAGCATCGGGCGGTGATATTAATCCACTTGCAGTAGTTGGCGCGCGTGAAAATATGGCAGCATTCGAATATCATTGTGAATTATGTATTCATAATATGATAGAAATAGAAACAACATATGATGTCGCGATAGTCGATCTCCCTTATAATCATTGCTCAGTTCTTCCACAAGAAGAGAGATATGAAATGCTACGGTCCTTATTTTCGATAGCTAGACGGGTTATTATTGTATCAGTGGAGCCAATTAGAGCGGAATTAAGTGAGCTTGGCTATCGGATCGAAGATGAAGCTTGTATAGAAAAAACACATTTCAAGCGTGAGGTATTTCTATGCAGTACCCCGCGAAAATGAGATAAAGCTGTCTTAAGTAAGAGTGATCAGTCTGTTGATCTTTCTTAGTTGAGACAGCTTTTATTAGTTTTTGGCAATGACTAGCTGAAGGAAAACGTAATAATGATGCTAACGCTAACATAAATCAATAGAATTACATCGTTGACGCTATATTTCGTTACATAATAATAAGTTCTTTTCGCTTGAAATTGCTTTGCTTCCATGGAGATCCCAATACGATGAGCACGACGAATGCTTTGGGCGAGGAGCGGGATGAAATAGAGCTTCATTCGTACAAATAGTGAACGAAATCCTTTTCCTAATTGCATGCGCCGTACGTTAAGTGCTTGTGTACGAATATGAAACTCTTCAATAATGATTGGAATTAAGCGAATACCAGCCATAAATGCATATACGTATTTCGCAGGTAAACGTAATTGTTGCATTAGAGAGTACAGTAATAATGTTGGCGATGTCGTTAACAGGAGGATCAGACTTACGATTCCAATAAGAACAGATTTACTACCAATCAGCGTTGCGGACGCAATGCTTTCTTCTGAAATCTTCATAATTCCCCACTGCCACAAAACTTCTTGACCCCTTCCGAATAACAAAAGCGTAATTGCAGAGGAGATAGCTGAAATTATTATCGGAATATGTAGCAGCACTAATTTACGAATAGGGAAGCCACTCATCGTCCATAGCAACGTACTAAAGCTAATAAATAGTAAAATGTACTGCTGGGCATTCCGACTGAAAAAGAGGAAAAGCATAATTGCCATCAGGATCACGAATTTGAATGCTGGATTGACATCATGAAGCCATGTTGACTTAGCTGGTATGAACCAATTCCATACATTGTCCACTATCGTCACCTCTTTCTGCGCGTCGATCGTTGATCTTTATCGAATGTAGACGACTATCTGCAATATGCCACTCCTCACTTGCAATAAGTGAAGCAATAATAGGGTCATGCGTAATCATAATAATCGTAACACCTTGTGCGTTCATTTGCTGAAGCTTCTCAATAATGGTAAATGTGTTGGCAGCATCCTGCCCGAAGGTAGGTTCGTCTAATAATAGAATCGGTCGTTTCTCTACCATCGCTGTTAATATACTAAGTCGGCGTTTTTGACCAACGGAACATTCAAAAGGATGTCGATCTAATGGCATATGTAATCTAAACTCAGTAAAGAGCTGCTGAATCGTCTCTTTGTAATCTTCATGAGCATTGCGGTCCTGCTGCAGTTTCTGAGCTTTGCTGCTTTTAGAATCGGGCTGAGCTGTGCCCTGCTTGTAGGAATGGAGCAATTCCTCATAAATAGTATCAGCGATGAATTGTAGTTCAGGGCTTTGAAATACATAAGAGATTTCTTGAGGTACCGTTGACCTTCTTGATTTGCCAGCGATCGCTTCGCCGTATATTTTATATTGTCCACTGCTATCGATTAGACGAGCTAACGCAAGCAGTAATGAGCTTTTTCCTGCGCCATTTGCACCTGTAATAGCAATCCATGAACCTTCTGTAACCGTAGCATGCTCGACCTCGATAAGTGTACGGTTGCCTCTCGAACCACTGAACCGCTCAAGTTCGATGATGACATTAGTACTAGCGTGAGTAGTAGCATGACTGGAATTATGCTTTTGCCCAGAGAAATAGGTTTGCCATACATTTGGATACCAAATGCCATATTGAAGCAATAATTGCTGCTGAGTTTCAAAGATAGAAGAGGGGGTATCATCAGCAACAATTACGCCTGATTCATTCAATATAATAACTCGATCAAACCAATCGAGTATCCCATCTACATGATGTTCGACAACGATGACTGTATGATGCTGTAAGCTGCTGCGTAGACTTTCCCAAATAAGCTGTTTCCCTTCTGGATCAAGTAGAGCGGAAGGCTCATCAAGGAAAACGGTATGAGGCTCTAATAGCAGTACTGCTGCCAAAGCAAGTCGCTGCTTCATCCCTTGCGAGAGATTTCCAATCGACGTATGCAGTGATGGGAGCTGTAGCCCAACTACATCAAGGACATGGCGCATCGCCGGCTCCATTAACTCACGTGCCATTTGCCGATTTTCTAAGACGAAGGCAAGCTCCTCATCAACATAGCGCATACAAAATTGGGTGTCAGGATCTTGAAACACAAATCCCCAATGCTCTGGCGTTTGAATCGATGCACAGTGCATCGGAACGGAGGAATGGGTAGGAATAATTCCGCTTAGTACTTGTAGCAATGTCGATTTTCCAGAGCCGCTAGGACCGAGAATAAGAATCTTTTCTCCTTCAGCGATATGTAAGTTGAAATCCTGGAAGACTAATCTTTGCTCTCCACTGAATTTGAGACGTAATTGCTCCACACTTACTGCGATATTAGCCAAGCGCTATCCCTCCAATTTTGTATGCTTCTATATTCGATGTCGAATAGGCTTAGTCAGCATACCATCGTTATCAAAGTCCACATATTGAACTACCTCTTAAGCTGGTCGAACTCCTGCTGATCAATCGGCCGTACCAACGACGTCACTTTAGTTTTCTCCAATGCACGCACAATATAGTAAGCAAAAATACCGGTAAAGATAAATGCACTAACAACGCGCAAGCCGTATTTCACAATTAAAGCCCAAGTTTCCAAATCGGCATAGCCATAGCCAAGATCTAGCATAAAACTACCTAGACATGACAGAACTCCCGCCAAGCCAGCAACGACTAAATTATATTTTTTATAGCGGAAACTAGCAAATACAAGCTCAGCAGCAAGTCCTTGTACAAATCCATATATTAATACTTCTAGGCCTGCTGATGCCATAATCGAGGATAGGGCAGAACCAGCAACACTAGCGATTAGAGCAGCACCAGGTTTACGAACGACTAGATAGGCAAAGGGACCAACCATGAACCACATTCCATAAATTAATTGTCTAAAAGTAGGGAGTAACGGTTTTACTACACTGTAAAGATTATCCCAAAAATGCATAATGACTCCGAAAACAATACCAATCATAATAATGACGACAACATCTGTAAGCTTTAATTTGTTCATAATGCTAACCTCCAATAAATTTATGTGGTGGAAGCATAAAAAGACCGTCTGGTAATACGCAGACGGTCAGAAAAATTTCTTCTAGAACCCCATTCTCTACGCTGGTATTATCCAGTTCAGATCAACGGTCAGTAGCGGTACTAGCTACTATCTCAGCCTGATTCCTCAAGCACCCGGACGGTTTCATATGCAACTGTCTTATAACTTACTACAGTTTCCTATATTATACAATAGCTTTAGGAAGGAAAGTTTCGGTCGTAGCAGTAGTCTAAAATTTTTCATAAGTTTTCAAGCCTGGATGAATGAAGTTTGAGAACTGATTAAGTAATTCAGCAGCGTCATTAGCTACAAGGTTCATCTCGTTATACATTGGCTTCAAAAATTGCTCCTGCTGCATATGATCGAAGAAGGATAGAAGATGATCATAATAGCCATTTACATTCAACAATCCACAAGGCTTCTGATGTAGACCGATCTGACTCCAAGTAAATACTTCGAAAAATTCTTCCATCGTACCTGGCCCACCTGGTAATGCAATAAAGCCATCTGCTAATTCCATCATCTTATGTTTACGCTCATGCATATTGTCTACTTTAATAAGCTCGGAAAGTCCATGATGTGAAATTTCACGTTGCTCCAATAAGGCAGGAATGACACCTATCACTTTTCCTCCTTCTTGAAGTACAGTATCAGCAATGATACCCATAATCCCAACGCTTGCTCCACCGTATACAAGGGTTAGCTTACGTCTAACTAATTCTTTGCCAAGCTTTATCGCTGCCTCACGATATACATCTGTTGCGCCCATACTGGAACCGCAATATACTGCAATTGTTTTCATGATAGTCCTCAATTCTATATCAATATATTAGTTACCTATATCATCTGGATAAACAATCGTATTAAAAACTTCATTGGTGGTTGCATCTTGAATTTCAATGGTTGCTTTTACTTTATCAGAAGCCACGCCATTAAAGTTTTGGTAGTACATACTTTGGATGCCGATTCCAAATGATGCAAAAGCATCAAATCCGCCTTCAAAAGCCGCTTTATCAACGATTAGTATGAACTCAGTAAGTTTATCATTATACTTAACGTCTTGTATTGAAGTGAAATCGTCACTTGTTTTCATATCTTCAAGAGACTGAATTACTTCTTCTTTCATTTCTTTCATCATCTTGCTATGAACTGATTTGGGGTATGTATACGTAACAGAGCCATCATCGTTTATTTTGGCATCTTTAACACCGGAGGTTTTTGCAGTAGCGATAACTTCATCCATGTTTTGATCCTTAAACATAGAAGCAGGTAGAGTAATATCTACAGTTAATAGATTTTTATCAACCTCGATAGATGAATTACTTTCTTCATTGGCAGATGTATTACTATTTTGGGAAGAGCTTGAACTATCTTCTACGGGCTCTGGACTGTTATTATTTGCGGAATTACCATTGTTCCCAGAAGAAGAGCAGCCTGCTAAAATGAAAATTGAAGTGACGATAGCAATTGCGAGTTTGTTGAACTTTAACATTGATTAATATGCCTCCCTTGTTATATATTAGATGATTATAGCATTAACTTTATTAGTAAACTACCAAACTATTATAGTGGTAAGAATAGTAATAGAATAATAATTATACTTTTACTT
>DXHF01000123.1 GCA_019113605.1 Candidatus Paenibacillus intestinavium | reverse complement strand
CATTCGATGGTGGCCTCCCCCGCAACAAAGTATAAAAACTCAAGCTGCTCATGCCAATGATGCGGATATATAACCTGATCCTGCTGATCAAAGGAAATCTGATGCAACTTAATAGGGAAATGAGGATCTGGCATATCCATAGGTTCACGCAATGATTCGAATTTATCCACAATAATCTATCCTTTCTTTCAGATAGCACAATTTTACAAATAAACCGCACAGCTTTGCATGGAGTTAAGCGTTAAAACTATTATAATACGAAAGTAGATACATGCAAAATGTTTGATAATAAAGGGGGAATTGGACAATGAAACCTGTACGGACAGCGGTTATAGGAGTGGGTTCTATTTCATCAATGCATCTGGGCTCATACAAAAATAATACAAATGCTGAGCTTTATGCAGTCTGCGATTTGAATGAGGAACGTGCAACGGAAGCAGTTAAGAAATATGGAACAGATACGACAAAAATATTTACCGACTACCGAGAGTTGTTGGCAGATCCAGCTATTGAAGCTGTAAGTATTTGTACTTGGAACAATACGCATGCAGAAATTAGTATCGCTGCTCTAAAAGCAGGTAAGCATGTTCTTGTAGAGAAGCCGCTTTGTCGTACAGTTGAGGAAGCTTTGGCGATCGAAGCAGCCGTTCGCTCTTCAGGTAAGCAGTTACAGGTTGGCTTTGTTCGGAGATATGATTCCAATGCACAAATGCTGCGGGCGATGGCTGAACGCGGAGATTTTGGCGACATTTATTATGCGAAGGCATCGACGATCAGACGACTTGGCAACCCGGGAGGCTGGTTCTCGGATATTGAGCGTTCAGGCGGCGGGCCGTTAATCGATATTGGCGTGCATATTATTGATTTATGCTGGTATATGATGGGACGCCCTAAGCCAGTATCGGTTAGTGCTAATACGTATAAAAAGTTGGGTAATCGCTCGAATGTCAAAAATTTAAGTTTTTATAAAGCTGCCGACTATGATGCGAATAACAATACAGTGGAAGATATGGCGAATGCGCTTATCCGTTTCGAGAATGGAGCTTCCTTACTTATAGATGTGAGCTTCACGCTGCATGCGAAAGCGGATGAAACAGCGGTTCGCTTATTTGGTAATAAAGGTGGCTTCGAAATTGATCCTGAGATGGTTATCGTAACGGAGCAAAATGATACGATCGTAAATGTTTATCCGCAAACGGATCATAAGGGCTTTGAGTTCGAGAGTGCTTTTCAAAATGAAATTAATCATTTTATCGATTGCATTAGAAGCGGCAACAAACCACTTAGCCCAGTCGAAGATGGTATTGAAATGATGAAAATATTGTGCGGTATTTATGAATCAGCTGAAAAAGGAGCTGAAGTACGTCTATGAAACTAGGAATTAGCTCATATAGTTTACACAAAGCACTTGATGCTGGGGAAATGTCGATTCAGGACGTAATTATATATATTGCAGAACTAGGCGGTGAGCATATTGAAATCGTACCGCATAGCTTCGATTTAACTAAAAATGCCGAGCTCATTGATGTTATCGTAAATCAGACGCGCGCAAGCGGGATTGAAATATCTAATTATGCAATTGCTGCGAACTTCTCTAATTTAAACAACGAGCAATTTCAGCTTGAAATTGAGCGGTTGAAGGGTGAAGTTGACATTGCAAACAAGCTTGGCGTGAAAAGAATGCGTCATGACGTCGCATCATCAGAGGATCTATCAATCACAAACTTCAATGCTGAGCTACCAAAACTCGTCGAAGCCAGCAGAGCTATTGCTGATTATGCTGCCCAATATGAGATTACGACTAGCGTCGAAAACCATGGCTACTTTATTCAGCATAGTGATCGGGTACAGGCGCTTGTTGTTGCAGTAGATCGTCCGAATTTCAGAACAACGCTTGATGTAGGTAATTTCCTCTGTGCAGATGAACCTCCGGTTTCAGCAGTTGCAAATAACATAAGTTTTGCATCAATGGTGCATGTGAAAGATTTTTACACCCGCCCAGCCTCCCAAGCACCAGGTGAAGGATGGTTTCCATCAATAAGTGGAAATTGGCTGCGTGGAGCAATTGTAGGACATGGTGATATTGCTATACGCGATGTGCTTCAAAAGGTAAAAGAAAGCGGCTATGACGGATATATATCAATAGAGTTCGAGGGAATGGAAGATTGTCTAGTAGGCACCCGACTAGGGTTTGAATATGTAAGACGAATTTGGGATGAACTATAATTAAAGGGAGAGTGTATAACAATATGCAAGCACCTATCATTACTAATAAAATTGGCGTAATTGTAGACAGTTTTAAGCTTGGCGTTAAAGATGGTCTTGTTAAAGCGAAGGAGGTTGGGGCCGACGGCGTACAGATGTATGCGGTAGCTGGTGAACTTGATCCTGCCAATCTATCTACGCTGGCGAGAAGAGATTTAAAGTCCTATATCGAATCATTGGGACTCGAAATTTCCGCATTGGTCGGTGATCTAGGTGGGCATGGTTTCCAGGATCCGAAGGAAAACGGTGCGAAGATCGACAAGTCAAAGCGGATAATGGAGCTTGGAATGGAGTTAGGAACGAATATCGTGACCACTCATATCGGAATCGTTCCAAGTGATCAGAATAGCCCAATATATGAAACGATGCATAGAGCTTGCATGGAGCTTAGTAGTTTTGCACACGATATGAATGCTTATTTTGCAATCGAAACTGGACCAGAGTCAGCCGCACAATTGAAAGGATTTCTAGATGGACTTGGAACAAAAGGGGTATCGGTCAATTTTGATCCTGCCAATATGGTTATGGTTACTGGCGATGATCCTGTACAAGGTGTTTATACGCTAAAAGATTATATCGTTCATACACATGCGAAGGACGGTATTAAGCTAGCTCATATCGATCCGCGCGATGTATATGGTGAGTATGGCTATGAGAAATCACTCAATCATGAGGAGCTTGCGATTATGGCTGAGAGTGGGGCAGCATTCCGCGAAGTTCCGCTTGGTGAAGGCGGCGTTGACTGGTCTGCCTACTTGCGTGCTCTTCAAGAGATCGGCTATGCTGGTTACTTAACAATCGAGCGCGAAGTTGGTACGAATCCTGAAGGCGATATTAACAAAGCCGTTCAATTTCTTAAGCGTTATAGGGTGAGTTGAAGGTGTTAAGTCAGATTATAGATTTGTATCGTCAGTAACATTAGTAACATTAGTAACATTAGTAACAATGATGCATCAAAATGACGCTTAGGATTAATTCATCCGAGCGTCATTTTTGTCATTCAGCAGCTTTATTTCTAAACAAGGGCTTGTCACATATACTCTACTTATGATTCATATCAATCTAGTACTAAGAGTTGGTAGTTTATAATAATTAGTTTTTTTGTATTAAATGACAAATTAATGAAGTATGTTACAATAACTCCATAAGAATACAAATATATGAAGATGTGCTAAGATGGAAAACTTAGAATGAAAAGTACTAAAAGTGAAAAATCAGATAAGCTTAGAAAAGACAAAAGTTTAGGAGTGTGAGAATATGTCGTTATTTCAAGTGAATGGGTTAAACAAAAAATATGTTAGCGGTGAGGTAACAACCCCTGTACTGAAAAATGTGAAATTAGAAATTGAAAAGGGAGAATTTGTTACAATATTAGGACCTTCTGGTTCGGGGAAAACTACGCTACTAAATGTGCTCAGTGGACTTGATCATGAATATAGTGGAGAAATTCAATATAATGAACAAAATTTTTCTAAGCTTACAGAAAAGCAGCTCGGTGAATATCGCAGACAAGATGTCTCTTTAGTCTTTCAGCAATATTATTTATTGCCAACACTAACGGTCCATGAAAATACTCAAGTTGGAAAATACTTAACCTCAGAACAGCTCTCTATTTCAACTATTCTTGAGCAAGTAGGCTTGCTAGAGCATAAGGATAAATACCCCAATCAGTTATCGGGTGGGCAAAAACAACGTACAGCAATTGCCAGAGCAATTGTGAAGTCTCCTAAAATAATCTTTTGTGATGAGCCAACTGGTGCATTAGACATCGAAAACTCAAAAATGGTCATTCAATTGTTACTCGAATTGAACAAGAAGAATGGTGTGACCATCATTATGGTAACTCATCATGAAGCATTTTCTTTATTAGCAAACAGGGTCATCCGCATGAAGGACGGAAAGATTGAAGAAGTAAATATAACAACATCACCATTATCCATCGATGAGATTGAGTGGTGATGAATTATGTTATTTAAGCATACAATTAGATATATTCTTCAGAAAAACAGATGGTTATTTGCAGCAATTTCGGCTTTGTTAATTATTATGAGTGTATTGTTTTTTTCATTAATCTCCTTAAATGAGAAAATGAATCAAGTTGTAAACATCTATGAGAGTAACAGTCAAGAGGATTTTCAGTTTATTCCGAAACAAGATGGTACTTTGTCTATTGAAGAGACTGTGAACAACTATGCTGAAACGTATAAGTTTGATGTAGAACAACAGCATCTTAAATTAGTGATGGACAAAAGTATCTCCTATAAAATATTAAAGCAACAACATCTTGTTAACAAACCATACTATCTGTTTGGTAAAGCAAGCAGTGAAGCAAATGAAATCGTAATTGATGTTAATACTGCAAAAAGGCTTCAACTAGAAGTTGGTGACTCTTATGAATTCCTTAATCAATCATTCGAAATTAGTGGTATAGCGGGTTTTCCAGCGCAAATTCAACCTAATATGAAATTAAAAGGATTTGGCTCGTATCATTCAGAACATGCTGTGTTGGTTGGATTGAGTGATGAGACTTTTAATCAAGTTGAGGCTGAAGAAAAAGTTTATTATGGTGGAATTTGGTCAGAAAAAGCAACAAATCGTGAATTAGATTCTGAACAATTTTATATGATCAAATATGCTGCTGATAACGTTGAAATGAATTCCTTATCACTGAAGATTTCGATGAATCAAATGATTGCTGGTATTTCAATAGGTGTTTTGATGACTATTGTTCTAGTGATGCTAGCCATGCTAGTTTATAAAATGATTAAAGATAATCAAGAAATTTATGGGATATTAAAAGGAATAGGGTATAAAAATCGTCATATTATAAGTAGCTTCCTGCCTATTATTATTATATTAATAATACCAATAGTTTTAGGTAAAATAATTAGCGTTTTGTTTTTACTGGATCTATTTGTTCTCATGAATCAAGATGGAATAATACCTTATCTTGAGTCTAATAATGGTTGGTTGTTTTTCATAATTGTCGCAATAATATTTGTGTTCGTAACAGCGTTCAGCTCCATGATGTTTATTGCCATTATGCTTAGAAAGAGTCCTATTTCTCTCATTCGAGGCGTAAGTAATGAGAAAAACAGTAAGTTTAAGCGCGTATTGTTGAAAATAACAACTAGAAAAAATGAACTATTGAACTTAAGAAATAAGTTTGCATTACGTAATCCGTTTGTTTTAGGTTTAATGATATTTACAGGATTCGCTCTGGCAGTACAGTTGTTGTTAAGTTTTGCTATGTTTGAATTTCCTCAACGAATTGTGCAGGCTTATGAGGAGCAATTTACATACTCTTATGATATTAGATTTTCAGAAACATTGAATGTTGAAAGTTCTAATGAATATATAGCTTACAGAAATAAGGCGTATACATTTGATTATAAGGGGAAGCAAGAAGAAGCTGAAATGTATATTTTACAGCAAGGAGAAAGTAATTCATTTATTCAATTTATTGACTACAATACGGGGAGAAATATTACAAATCGATTGAGTGACGGCGCAATTATTAGTAAATGGTTTGCTAATAAGTATGATCTGCAGGTAGGAGACGAACTTGCTTTATCGCAGTCAGATTTGTATATTGCTACAGAAATTGTAGGTATTCATAAAGGGTTACAGGGGAATGAAGTTTACACTACTGTAAGTTACTATAATGATACTTCCAATGAAGAAATTGTTGAATTTGATGGATTATATATTGATACCTTGACGCATCCGTCATTTAATGAGGCTCAAATTAGTATTGTAAACGAGCTAGAAGAAACGTTGTTAGCTGTAAAGCAGTCAACTAATCAATATCAATTGATAGGTCTAATTTTACTGATTATTGGCATTGTACTTAGCATAATATTGATGAGTATTGCACTATATATTATGCTGCAAAATAACAAGGACCAAATCTTATTATTTAAGGCAATGGGGTATCGTAATAAGGAGATATTTATAATATCCATTAATGGTTATCTATATCCGCTATCACTAGGTATTGTAGTTGCTATTCCTTACTTTCTATTGCTAGGTAAGTTATTGTTTGGAATGATTTCCAAGGGAAGCAGCTTATATATTCCTATGGAAATTAGCATTATCTATATATGTATTCTTTCTATAAGTGCTGTTCTATTCTTCTACTTAATTTCTTCAATTTTTATATACAGTATCTTTAAAGATAGAAATTTCATGAGACTTATGAATATATGAATATTATCAACCATCAAATAATTTCTATTGCGAACGATGAACTACATTTGGTAGAGGTAACTACTTATAATAGTAAATTAAGTAGAGCGGATAGAAACTATTTCAAAACTTACATCATACAGCGTTCAAAGCGAAGTTTGGATAACTATGCTGTAAGTCATAGTTATCCTTACATTTTGATGTATTTCTCACAGTTTAGAGTTTCGGTTGATATTGAATGTCATACAAAATTCAAACACCAGTACAGTACTCTTATAGCGTCTGAAAATGAAATAGAAAGCTTAATAAAACATGTCGGGGAGCTACCAAGTAAAGTGCAACTAAGTTCGCTATGGACGCTGAAAGAAGCATATGGTAAATACTACGGTGTTGGTCTAGACTATGGTCTTCAATCAATAGTGTTAAATAATAATTGTATGTCGAGCAATTTTATTTCACCTAAAGCTAGTATACGGCTTTATTTAGGTATCGATGAAACATACTCATTTACAATTGCACACGAGAAAGCATGGACAGAAGAAAAAAGACAATCTTTCTCTAAAGCTTTGAATTGCGGGGTTAATACATTTACTGGAATTTAACAGAGTGACCAAAAGAAAACAAGATGCAGGCTATTAGCTTCCGGCATCTTGTTTTTTTGTTCTCAAATTTACAAACTCATCACATAAAGTGCGTTTGAATTTAACAATGATGTCTCATTATTAGAACAGAGGCTCAGAATAAAGCTTAGTTTACGAGTCCGAACGCCGTTGTGACGTTTCGCAAGTGCTTAATAAAATCTTGAAAATGAATGAGGAGCAGTGAAAATGAAAAACAGAAATAAAGTAATGAGTATGTTAAGCATGTTTATTATTGCATCGATGGTAATATCTCCATTGCAGTATGTACAGGCTTCAGAAGTAGAAAATACAGTTTTTATTAATGAAATCGAATCCAATGATGTAGTGACAGATATAGATTGGATTGAAATTATTAATACTGGAAATAGTGAAATAGATATTAGTGGATGGTTTGTTACGGATGATAAAGGTTTGGAGCGTTTGGTAGACAATAAGGAATGGCGTATTGAGGATGGGACTGTATTAAAAGCTGGTGAAATTTTGGTTATTGAGCATGATGTTGTGTTAAATAATTTGTCTTTGGGAAAAGAAGATACAGTTTATTTATATAATAGTAGCACTACGTTATTGGATTCGCATACTTATTCAGGTCATGCAGTTGGTACATATTCAAGAGTTCCAGACGGTACAGGACAATTTGTTGATCAGGAACCAACTAAAGGTGAGTTAAATATTGTAGAAACAGAACAATTACCTCAACATAGATTAGTAATCAATGAGATTAATTCTGCGCCGGATGATTGGGTAGAGTTTATGAATCTAGGAACTGAAGAGATGGACCTTTCAGGTTATGAAATTCGCGACAATTCTGATGACCATCGTTGGAAATTTGCAGAAGGAACAAAACTGCAAGCAGGAGAATTGTTAGTAGTTGATGCAAGTATGAACGGTCAGGTATATGATGATCAGACAGAAGCTTATGTTGCTGGTGAATTCCAAGAAGCAATTGGTATTGGTTCAGGAGATTCTATTCGTTTATATGATAATGAAGGGACTTTACTAGATGACTATTCATGGACTGGCCATGCTAGTTATGAAGGTAATGATTCATTGGCGTCTTTCGGAAGATATCCGGATGGGACGGGTTCATTTGGATTAATGAAAGAAACAAAAGGGTTTATAAACGATTGGTATTTACCTCAGATTGTAATCAATGAAGTAGAGTCTAACGATGATGAAACGGATTGGGTTGAAGTTTATAATGTAGGAACTACAGCAGTGGATATATCTGGTTGGTATTTATATGATGATGACCCAGTAGGGCATGCTGCAGATATAACACCTGTAGTAGATGGAACAATTCTTAATCCAGGTGCATTTTATGTTTTTGATGGTAATAAGGATTTTACATTTGGCTTAGGGAAGGCTGATCAAGTTACTATTTTTAATAAAGATGGTGTGTCCATTGCACAATATTCGTGGGAAATACATGCAAATGGTGTGTACGCACGTATTCCAGATGGAACAGGTGCATTTGTAGAATTTCCTATCTCGACTAAGGGAAAAGCAAATATTGTAACAAATCCAGTTATATTAAATGAAGTACAGTCAAATGACTTAAATGGTGGATCTGATTGGATAGAACTTGCTAATCCAACAGGCGAAGTGTTAGATATTTCGGGGATAGTAGTTAAAGATAGTGATGATACACATGAATATATTATCCCTAATGGAACAACAATCCCAGCATATGGGTTTCTAGTGTTAACAGATGGAATATTTGGTTTTGGACTTGGAAAAAATGATTCTGTACGTCTATTTGAAAATGATAGATTAATAGCTAGCACAACATGGCCAGAGCATACAAATCCTACTTGGGGATTGTATCCAAATGTAACTGGAAATGAGTACAGAAATACAAAAGAAGCAACGATTGCTGCACCAAATAAATTTGATGGTATTCCTGAAATGAGTGCATGGCCAGGTAATGGCGAAGTTGTGATATTTGACCATGAACCGACTTTTTTAGAAGATTCTTCAGGATTGGATTTCTTTAATCGCCAATTATATGCAGTTGATAACGGGACAGGTAAGTTTTGGATTTTAGACGTTTCAAAAAATGGAGAGTTAAGTTTTGCAAAAGGTTTTGAAAATGGCAAGCGTGTTCGATTCCAAAAGGATGCAGATGATGCAAGAGCAGCGGGACCGGATGCAGAAGGAATTACAGTAGATGGAAACGGGTTTGTTTATATTGCTTCTGAACGTGATAACAATGTTAAGGGCGTAAACTTTAATATGATTTTGAGCGTTGATCCACATAAAGAAGACGATGATTTAGTTGCATTACAGCAATGGGATTTAACCGCTTCATTACCACAGGTTTCTGCCAATATGGGCATTGAATCTGTAGAATGGGTATCAAATGCCAATGTTGAAGGTAAGCTTTATGATCAAAATACGTCTGCAGTGTTTGATGCTACTAGTTATCCAAATGCAATTGCAAGTGGTGTGTTCTTTGTAGCTTTAGAAGATAATGGTCATGTATATGCATATGTTCTAAATGAAGATGGAAGCTCGGTACAAATTGCTGATATTGATGGAAAGATTGGTGGAGCGATGGCTCTTGACTACGATACATATGAAAATGTATTGTGGGTTGTTGCGGATAATGGATTTAATAATCGTGCAGCAAAAATATCATTTAATGGAGATAAAGAAACAGAAATTATTCATATCATGCCTGCAAGTGGTGTCGATATTAGTTTCAATAATGAAGGATTTGCCATTGCAGAGGCAAGCTTTACTAGTAATGGTCATAGACCAGTGTATCGATTTAAAGATGGCGAAAAAACAGGCTCTTTAACTATAGGCTCTATTGCATCTGATTATAAAGAAAATGTAGATGATAACTCCGGAAATACAGGCAATGAAGGTACTGGAGGCAGTAACAATGAAACAGTAACTCCAGGCGCACTGAAAGTAGATCAGAACAGAATCAACGTTACTACCGAGTTAACACAAACTTCTGAAGGCAGTATAGCTACAGCAGTGCTAACTGAACAAGCAATAGCAGAAGCCATTGCTTTCGTGGGAGCTGCGAACACAACAGAAACCACTGTTGAAATCAAAGTAGCAGCAGTTGCAAATGTCAAGAAAGTTGAAATGACGATTCCAAATAAATCGATTAGCGCATTAGTCGAATCTCGGGTTGAAGCATTTGTAATTGCATCGCCAATTGCAACCATCACGTTTGACGATATAACTCTAAAAACAATTGCAGATACGGCTAAGGCTGATGTAAAGATATCTGCTAGCGTTGTTGATCCGAGCACACTTTCAGTGTCTGGAGTTACTAAAGAACAGATTGCGGACAGACTGATATTCGATTTTACAGTAACAAGTGGTGAGGAAGAGATTAGTGATTTCAATGGTGGATTAGCGAGCGTATCCGTTCCGTACACCTTACGTCAAGGCGAGAATCCGAACGCAATTGTAGTATACTATCTGGACAAGAACGGAAACCTTGAACATGTCATGGGTTTATATGATGCTGAGGCTCGTACAGTAACGATGAAGGTTAACCACTTCTCTAGCTTTGTTATTGGCTACAATAAAGTGGAGTTTGCAGATGTATTGAGCACACAATGGTATGCAGATGCAGTAGACTTTGTAGCAGCTCGCCAGTTCTTCAACGGGGTAAGTGATAATGAGTTTGCACCGAATAACGAAATGACAAGAGCTATGGTTGCCAAGGTCATTGCAAATATAGAAGGAGCAGACCTTACGAGCTACGGCACATCAGTATTTGTGGATGTTGATAAGGATGCTTGGTATGGCGCTGCAATTGCTTGGGCAGCTGATAATAAGATTGTGTCAGGTGTAGGTAATGGGGAATTTGATCCAAGTGCACCTATCACTCGCGAGCAATTGGCTGTCATGATCCATAACTATATTGAGTACAAGGGCATTGAGTTAGTAGGCACGAACAAGCCAGCCTTTGCAGATGCAACCGCAGTGAGCGATTGGGCGAAGGATGAAGTGACAACACTACAAAGTTATGGCATTATAAGCGGAATTGCCGGAAACACATTCGCACCAAAAGCAAATGCCGACAGAGCAGCGGTGGCCACCATATTCAAAAATTTTGTAACTGAGTTTGTTAAGTAAATGAAATGGAAAATCTCCCTTTGGAATTCACCAAAGGGAGATTTTTTGTGTTTTACAATGCGATGTAGGTTATTATATGAATCCGTTAATTAGCGTCGTATTTGCTGTTGTGTTCTTGAAGGGAAAACTGCGAGCGTGGCAATGGGTTGCAATTATTATCGCTGGAATTGGTATCATGTTGATGGCTATAAAGTAAGTGTCACATATGAAAACGATCGTATCATTGCACAGGTTGAAGCAAAATAAGGATGGTTGATTGTTATTAATATTTAGGCTGACGACATTTGTCGTCAGTTTTTTATTTGCGTCACGTATGAAGACTAATTCTGTAACGCTGATCAATCTAATTATTGATGTAATGTTAGAGTCAGTTGTAGTTGGTGAAGGTTTACAACAACTAAGACTATTGTTATATTAAGTGTTATTACTGAAAGTGAAAAGTAGAAAAGAGGTCTGAAAATGGATGTGAAATTCCCGATTGGAAAATTACAAGTTCCAGAAAAGGTAACATTGGAAAATGTTCAAAAGTGGTTAAAACAAATTGAATCGTATACGATTCAATTGAGAGAAGCTGTAGATTCATTGAATAATGAACAATTGAACAAAACTTATCGTGAAGGTGCCTGGACAATTCGTCAGCTTGTGCATCACATTGCAGATTCTCAGCTGAATATGTATCAACGTTTGAAGTTAGCTTTAACAGATGATAACCCAACTGTACCTGCATTTAATGAAGAGAAGTGGGCGATTCAACCAGACAATGAGCTTCCTGTAGAAAGTTCAATTAAGATGCTAGAAGGTATTAATGAGCGCATCGTAGCTTTAGGACAAAGTTTAACTGAAGAGCAGTTAGATCGAGTATTTACCCACCAAACAAGCGGTAAAATTAAAGTGGCAACAAAAGTTGCAAAATTAGCTTGGCACGAAGAGCATCACTTAGCCCACATTAAAATTGCATTGTCCAAATAAATGAATACTCCCGCCACTTACCAAAGCTGTCGCTTGGATTGAAGTGGGGGTTTCTAATGTATCATCCCATTTATTTCAGGACGCTTAACACCAGTGGAGTTGACACGTTGATGGTCTGGTTACCATCCAACCCCTCTATCCCATTCGCATCTTTGGCAGATACGTTTGGGAATACTTTTCGCATAATATTGGCTGCACCGTTGACATCGGCATGAATCAAACCCTTCGT
>DXHF01000009.1 GCA_019113605.1 Candidatus Paenibacillus intestinavium | reverse complement strand
CTTTTTTTGTCCACATGTGTATACTAAAGGGGTTCGACTGTGATCACGAAGTTATACACTGTGGATTATTCGACATCGAATATGCCATTCATCGCTAGCTCCGATACTCGTGTACTACTTTGTACACTCCGTTTCTCACTTCACTAGCTTCATGTCATCTTCTCGGTGCTGACAGCCGAACCACTCGGAGAAGTAATGCTATTGTGGGGCGATGAATCGGCATTTGATATGCCTGTCATCTACATTATCTTTGTTGTTCGGTAGAAGGAAATACTTAATAACATGTGGATAATACGTTTCCATTTTGTGTATATCTTATTGATGTTTGTGGATAAACCTGTGTACAACTTGATTTCTTTGTGCATAACTCGATTTTTAGCTGTTCAATGTAAAGCAAATATCGATTGAAGCCTGTTGATGTGATATAATAATAATTATCTTATTTTGAGGAAATGACAGAGGTGAGTGACTGTGTTAGATCGTTTACAAGCACTAGCTGATCGGTACGAGAAACTAAGCGAGTTGCTATGTGATCCAGACGTATCGAGTGATCCGAAGAGATTAAGAGAGCTTTCCAAAGAGCAATCTGATCTTCAAGGTGCATATGATGCTTTTACAGAGTATAAACAAGTTAGCGAGCAATTCGAAGAGGCTAAAGAAATGCTAGGCGAAAAACTTGATGATGAAATGCGCGACATGGTGAAAATGGAAGTTGATGAACTAGGTGAGCGCAAAACGGAGCTTGAGGAGAAGGTACGTATATTGCTTCTTCCAAAAGACCCTAATGATGATAAAAACGTAATCGTCGAAATTCGTGGTGCAGCAGGTGGAGATGAAGCAGCATTATTCGCATATGAACTATATCGTATGTACAATAAATATGCTGATACACAAGGCTGGAGAACGGAATTGATGGAGTTTACTGAAAATGACGTAGGTGGTTTCAAAGAAGTTATTTTCATGATTAGCGGTAAAGGTGCATACAGCAAATTGAAATATGAAAGTGGCGCACACCGTGTGCAACGTATTCCCGTAACGGAATCTGGCGGCCGTATTCATACGTCTACATCTACGGTAGCAGTAATGCCGGAAGTTGAAGAAGTTGATGTAGAAATATTTGACAAAGATATTCGTGTTGATACGTTCTGTTCTAGTGGTGCTGGTGGTCAGTCCGTTAATACAACGAAATCCGCTGTGCGTGTTTTTCATGTACCAACGGGTATTATGGCAACTTGTCAAGATGGTAAGTCTCAACATGAGAATAAAGCGAAAGCACTTCAAGTTCTTCGTGCACGTATCTCCGATATTCAACGTCGAGAAGAAGAATCAAAGTATGCTGGAGAGCGTAAAAGTAAAGTTGGAACGGGCGATCGTTCTGAACGTATTCGTACGTACAACTTCCCACAAAGTAGGGTAACCGATCATCGTATTGGCTTAACATTGCATAAGCTGGACTCTGTTATGAACGGTGATATTGAAGAGATTATTAATCATCTAACATTGGCTGATCAAGCCGATCATCTTGAAAAAGAAACGATGGGTGCGTAATAGCTACCTAGAATGAATATATAGAGCGCTAGTTACAAGCAATATCTTACGAATAGGTAAGAGGCTGCTATGAACTGGCGCTTTCTTTCAATTAGAATTTGAAATTAGCATTTGAAAGTGGTGAAAAACAGTGACAGCAACAACGATGACATTAGAAGCATGTATGGCTGTAAATGAGGATATAAGAACAAAATTGCAGCAAGCTACTACTTATTTGACGGAATGTGATGTGGAAGAAGCTAGAGAGAATGCACAATTAATTATGCTTCATGTTCTGAATGTGGAGCAGGGGCGCTTATTACTTATGTGGCAGGACATGTTTCCAGAGGGAAAGCTAATACAGTGGGGAGAGCTATTAGCTCGTAAAGGTAAAGGCGAACCGATCCAATATATAATTGGTGAAGCTTGGTTCTATGGAAGAAGCTTTACGGTGTCCTCTGCCGTACTTATCCCGCGTCCTGAGACGGAGCTACTTGTTGAAGCGGTTATTAAGGCAGGTACTAAGCTGTGGCAGCATGAAGCAAAGCAGCCTGTTGTTCTAGATATAGGTACTGGATGCGGTGCTATATCATTAACCCTGCAGCTAGAACAGCCCCAGTGGCGAGTGATTGCTTCTGATATTTCTGCTGATGCATTAAGTGTTGCAAAACATAACGCAGCCCAATTTGGCATCGCGCATAAAATAGGCTGGCAACAAGGTGATTTGCTACAACCATTTATTATAGAAGGTCATGAGTTGCGATTTGAAGATCAACATATTGACATTCTAGTATCCAATCCGCCCTATATCCCACACAGCGATATGGCACAGCTCCAAAGAGAAGTGCGTGATTATGAACCGCATCTTGCATTAGTTGGTGGTGAGGACGGGCTTGATCCTTATCGTGTGATGTTATATAAGCTGGCCCAATTAGAAGTTAAGCCAACGATTGTTGCGTTTGAACTGGGGATTCATCAGCCAGCTATTGTCGTAGAGATGATGAAAAAGATGGGTGCTTGGGACGATATCTCGATTATTACAGACTATAATGGAATAGATAGACATGTTATTGCGTTAAAAAAGTAGATTGATAGGTTTATAGATTAGATAAGCTGGACATAATAGGGTTAGAGACGTTCCGGGACGCAAGCAAGTACATTTTAGCGGATGTACGAGAGGAGCTTGTGTAATGTTATCTAATTCATCTAATTCATCTAATCAATTTTCTTTTTCTTACCGTAAAGTGTATGGGTATGTCGCTATTATTTTAATTATGCTAATTATGAGCTGGGAATACCAAAAGGTTGACGCAGCATTTAATATGGAATCTATTCCGGAAGAGTCTATTCGTCTACGTATTCTTGCCAACTCTGATGCTCCTAATGACCAACTTATTAAAGCAGTTGTTCGTGACGAAGTTGTGGCAGCAATGAATGGATGGGTAACTGAACCATTAACGATTGAGGCAGCTAGAGAAGTGCTAAGCGCACATGAAACTGAATTGCAAAATATTATCACAACAACTCTTATCAAAAATGGTTATCAATACGGATTTACTACAGAGATTGGTCAAGTCGAATTTCCTACCAAAATGTATGGGCAGCTTGTCTATCCTGCCGGGATGTATGAAGCGTTACTAATTACATTAGGCCAAGGGGAAGGGCGTAACTGGTGGTGTGTGCTATTTCCACCATTATGCTTTGCTGATACAGTATCAGGCGAAGCGGCAGCTAGTCCATCTGTAGAAACTGCAGCGGTGACAACGGGAGTAGAACAATTAGCAGCAACGTCAGAGGCAGAATCAGCAACGGCAGCAACAACAGATGTAGAAGTAGATTTTTTCATCGTCGAATTGTTTGAAGATTTGGGAGCATGGTTCTCCTCATTGTTTGCGTAATCGTTGGATATAGAAGCGATAAGCGGCTTAGCCGTTTATCGCTTTTTTTTGTGGTCAATTGAAGCTATACTGTAAGTATAAGTTGAAGAAACTTGACTTCTGCAGCAAACAGACGGAAAAACAGCCTTGATCCCTTTTGTAGTGATATGCTTCCATTAGAATAGACAGTCAAGTACGTGAGTTTGATGCGGATGCTTTTTCTTTTTATTGACTATATATTATGCACTTGTAGTTTCCCCCATGTTTAACAGATGAGCAATAAGATAATTTTTACGCTTAGCCTTTACGTATCTCGCACGCTTGATTGAATACTTGGTAGTTCCCCATTTCTCATGTTTTTTAAGCTGTATGAACAGATCCAACAGTCGAACGATGGTCTCAAATTTCCAAAGAATCCGGGTAAGTAACAAGTGTTATAGACTGGTTCGCATTGAACATGGTAGACTTTTTCTTAAAGATAAATAATCCAAGCAAAGGAATAACGCGATGACGTATACTGTCGATCCTAATTCATCTCAAATACAAACCGTTGGAAAACTGGATACAGCAGCCATTAAGCGATTGATAGGTATAGATCTTCCAGTCAGTGAAGTTTATATGTATCCTGGTGTAATAAAGCATATCAAGAAAAAACATAAAGAAATATTTGAAGCATATCATCATTTAATTCCGGAAATAATATCTAATCCCGATTATATAGGGAAAAACCCAACGGAACCCAATAGTGTAGAATTAATTAAGCAAGTAACGGCTACACTATTATTGGCAATAAAACTAGATCCATCAGGGTATTTATACTTATCCTCTCTGTACGATCTTAACAATGCTCCAGTGAAAATTGCTAAGAGGTTAAACAGTGGGCGTTTGGTCAAATATACTCCACAGAACTTGTAAATGTTGACCACAGATGAACATTAATGTATAATGAAGATGTAACAAATAAGCATTAACTAGTAATTTTTAATTGTATTGAAATCGTAATGAACTGCATATACTAATAACAAGGATCATTTGAGGTGAGAAAGGTTCCTCACGCGCTTGCTTCGGCAAGTTACCAGAGATCGGGATACGCCGCCCCGCATCTGATCCGCTAACTAAAGTGACCCCTATAAGGGGTCTTTTTTTGCATTTACCCCCAAAAACAAAAAAACATAAATTCTCAACGCATCTATAAATAGCTTAGCTGTTTATCGCTTTTTATTGTGGTCATTTGAAGCTATACTATAAGTACAAGTTGAAGAAACGAAGGATTGATAGCTGTGAATAACCGCACTCATTTATGGAAAATTAATATAAAGCAATCGGGCTGGGAGCAACAGCTAGAGGAAGCGGCATATGCACTTCAGCAAGGGAAGCAAGTAGCCTTTCCTACAGAAACGGTATACGGATTAGGAGCAGATGCAACTTCGAGTGAAGCAGTACAAGGAATTTTCGCGGCAAAGGGCAGACCGTCTGATAATCCCTTAATCGTTCATATTAGCGATAAGCGGCAATTGGCTGGATTAGTTGAACATTATGATGGACTTGCAGAGCAGTTAATGGAGCGCTTCTGGCCGGGGCCATTAACTATCGTGTTACCTGTAAAGAAAGGTGTACTATCTCCTTATGTAACAGCAGGACTCGCAACAGTGGGTGTTCGTATGCCTGACCATCCCATCGCACTTGCGTTGATCGAGCAAGCCAATTGTCCGCTTGCTGCGCCAAGTGCAAATCGTTCTGGCCGCCCAAGTCCTACACTTGCGGGGCATGTATATGAAGATTTGGCTGGACAAATCGCAGGTATTGTTGATGGTGGAGCGACAGGGGTTGGCTTAGAATCTACTGTTGTTGAGATCGATGGTGATTTTACTATTCGTGTGTTGCGTCCAGGCGGAGTAACGGAGGATGATTTGCGATTATGTTGTCCGGAGGCGAATGTTGTGACGGAAACGGAGCTGCAAAGTAAGGAGGCGCCTCGTTCTCCAGGGATGAAGTATACGCATTATGCACCGAAAGGACAGCTTGTCATTGTGAACGGTGAAGCAACTCAAGTGGCTGCCTATATCGGGGCACAATTGGAGCGTTACCAAGCGACTGAACGATGTGGTGTATTGGCTTTTGCTGAGCATATGGAGCATTATCATGCCGCTGAGCTTGTTATTAGTATGGGAAGTATTCATCATCTTGATGAAGCTGCTGCTTCCCTCTATGCTGCCTTACGAAGCTTTGATGAACAGAATATTTCTCGGATATGGTCGGAGGCAAGCCGCTATGATGGTATCGGTGCAGCATTGATGAATCGGCTGCACAAGGCTGCTGGTCATGTCATTATCAACGTGTAGCTGAATCTATTAAGCAAATTATTAAATTAATAGTCAACTTTATCTCCTTCTCCGCATATGTTTGTACAAGTATAGTGGACAAGGAGATCATTTATGTTAGATACAAACGCATGGATAGGACAGCTTATGGCAATCATGATGATTGCGATTGCATTAGGTTTTGATGCATTTTCACTTGGAATAGGCATTGGTCTGAAAGGAATTCGTTATCGACATATATTGAAGCTTGGTATCGTAATCGGGTTGTTCCACATTGTGATGCCCATTGGTGGTATGCTTATGGGCAATCTGATGAGCTCGGTTCTTGGCAATTGGGCTACTATTGTAGCGGGAATACTATTAATTATGTTAGGTACGCACATGATTATTAATTCCTTTAAGGAAGAAGAAATGCAAATGTTAGATCATCGTACATTTTGGGGACTTATGCTGCTATCATTTAG
>DXHF01000122.1 GCA_019113605.1 Candidatus Paenibacillus intestinavium | reverse complement strand
AAGCGACGATTACTATTTCAAATATAATCTAAAGAAAACGAACCAGGTTTACTTACAACTCTATGAACGATTGAAAACAGACGAGTTGCAATATCACCTTTAACATTAAGTCTATACCCACCTTGAACTCTATCCACAAAGCCGAGTTCAATGCACTCTATTATTACTTTGTCAAAATTCATGTCCATGGGTAGACGTGAGCGTAGTATCGAATCTCCTATTGGAGTAAAGTCTGGCTGTAAGTTTTCATTATCATGCAGTAACTCATATAGAACTGTAATAATATTCACAGGTAAAATATTCATTGGAAATTCTACCGATTCATGCATTGCTTCTGAAGTTCGATTCTTATTTGAGGCAACATAGCTTGCATTGACGCAGCTGACTGATTCTTTCACCAAAATTACTAGTATCCGTTAGCCCCACTTTTTCACAAAAGTAACTCTATGATAGTCTGTTTCAAAGAAATCCTTTTCAAAATTAACTTGCTCATAACCATTATTGCGGTAGAAAGTTAACGTATTTTCATTTTCAACATGCCCCAGAGTTTGTAGAATTACCTTGTTCCCACCAAGTAAGTGAACTTGATTACATATGGTATCGAGCAGTCCTTTTCCGATTCCCTCACGTTGACTTTCCTTATGAACTGCTACCCCAACTATTTCATAAAGTCTTTTTTCGACATCGAAAATATATCCAGCATGACCGAGAACAATATCGCTATGTGCCACGTAATAACCGCAAATCTTATGATCCTGTTTCTCCAGAAAATCAGACCACCTCAATGGGTATTTCTCAATGATGAATTTTGGAAATTGAAGAGGGTGACTTGCCATAATATTTTCAACATGACTTCGGTCATTATCTTCCAATAAACGTATAATCAAGCCTTCACCCCCCTGAATTACTGGAAGCTATTGATAAGTACAACTTCCAGTCGTAATCCTTAAGTTTAACAGTATTCATCACTCGTGTGCGGCATGAAAATATTTGACAATTTCCCCGCCTGATAGTAAGGGTAATCCATCATCTTTTGGACCTTCTTCACCACATCCTTATTCGTTAGTGATTCAACAAGGTACAACCCTAAATCAATTGAAGCTGAAACACCTCCGCCGGTTAAAATATTCCCATCGCGTACAATCCGAGCCTTAACAACCTCTGTACAATAAGGAATCAACAATTCATAAGCAGCTGGATTCGTTGTCGCTATTTTATCAGTTAAGAACCCTGCAGCACCTAAAAGCAAAGCCCCCGTACAAACAGACACTTTGTATTCCACATCTCGAGCAGTTTGTATCCAAGATATAAACTCTGTATCGTATCTCAATTCTCTGGTAGACATGCCGCCGGGAATAAATATTAAATCATACTTAGACAGATCTGGGCTAATATGCTTTATCTGTATTGTCATACCACGGTCGTCTGTAATTTCCTCGCGTTTTGCACAGAGTTCCCAAGACACATTTTCTTTAGCATTTAGAATTTTTAGCCAAGATACCGCTTCATAAAAGCCGACGAAGTCCAATGTTGTCATCTTGTCAAAAAGAATATAAGCTACTTTCACCCCATAACACCGTCCCTTTCATGGATAGAAACACAAAAAAGCATCTGATCTTAGATCAAATACTTTGCCCAGGCGAACGGCGTATGAAATATGTGCTTCCTCGTGGTACTCCACGTTTCGCCAGTCACACATACCAAATATTTACTTTATTATAGTCTGGAATATCTATTACATCAAGTTAATTTTTACGTTATCCTGCCTGTCAGTTTAACGAGGACAAGACAGACTTACACTTTATTTTCAGTGCCTACAATTTTATCATCCGAGTCCACTACTTTATTTTCTTTGGACAAAAAGAGCAATATGTCATCATCTTGCTCTTTTTACTTATTATTATTATTGCTTAATCGTAAAGGAATCCAGTAAATCCCCGTTAACATCGTAAGCGTTGTAGTTCAGCTCAGTTGCGGAGACGGTTACGGTACCAAACATTTGCAATCCCTTTTGGAAATGAACGGCTTGATATTTCTTATCCTTCTTCTTTTCATTAAACTTCGTACCCGAAGCGTTCATCGTAACGTAAACCGTACCTTCAGTAATCGGATTGGATTGACCCTCAACAACCTTACCGTCGATCAACGGATAACTTCTCGAATATTCGTGGTTATGGCCTTGCAGCACTAGTTGAACACCATACTTATCAAATAATTGTACCCAATCATCTGCTTCATTAAAGCGACTACCTCCGTATACGCCGCGATGCATAGAAACGATAATCCACTTCTGCGGATGTTCCTCCAACACTTGTTCTAACCAACTCGTTTGTTCATTAATATCCCCTTCGGTATTCATACTAATATAGAGCATATTACTATACTCAAAATAATAACTTGTCTCAGCAATTAGTTTATCCGCCCCATTTAACGGCATCTTAAAATGCGAATGATAACTGCTCGCCATTCCTTTTAATTGTTCATGATTACCAGTTGTCGGCATAAATGGTAGACGCTTAAGTGATTTACTATATTGGAAGAACCATTTCCACTGTTGTTCAATATTAGGATCTTCTGTCATATCACCGCTGTGCACAATAAATTGAGCTTCTGGCAATGTGTTGATCGCTTTTTCTAATGTTTTTCCCCACACTTGATAATCATTTTCAGTCTCTCCTTGTGAATCTGTTATGTGAATAAATGAAAACTGCTCCTGATCAGCACTATAGACTGTAAATATTGCATTGTCACTACGTAACTTTTTGTTCTCTCCACCAACACGATACGTATAGCTCATGTTCTCTTGCAAATGATCTAATGTGACAGAATAACGATAATAAGTCTCGTCATTGCTATTACTGTATTCCTTTACGGATGCTGCCGTTGTTATAACATGATCTGAATTCCATGAGTCATATTCCGAACTACTAACCCAATCTATATAAGGTTGAACTTCTAACTGTGTAGAACTCCAACTTATAATACGCGTTGTATTATTTACAATCGAGATCGTTACTCCGTATGGCTTCTCATTGTTAGATTTTTTCCAATACTCTACTACACCAATACCTATCAGCAATATTGCGATTATGATCAATATAATGAATTTATCTTTCTGCATGTAATCTCACCTGCTTTCATCCCTTTTACAAAAGTTTAACATGAAATTCTATTGACAACCATTCAGCGTACTTTCAGTTACTATTCATTTTCGTATAAGCATTCGACTTTATAATACAACTATACATTGATTACAACGAAATAGAAATGAGGTGTCCTATGAGTCAATCATTATGTTATCGCAATGAGTTCAAATATTTTATTAGTCCTCATCAACGTTTCATTATTACGCAAAAATTAAAAGGCATTCTACAATTAGACCAGCATGTATCTGAGGAAGGAGAATATCATATTCGCAGTCTGTACTTTGATGACGTTCAAAATACAGCGTTATATGAGAAATTAGGAGGCATTCGAGACCGTGCCAAATACCGAATACGGATATACAACAAAAGCGATAACATCATTTACTTTGAGAAAAAAATTAAATTTCGTGATTATATCGCCAAATTAAAAGAACCTATTTCAAGAGCAATGTACGATCACATTATTGCAGGAAATTATGAAGTGTTAAAAGAGAGTGATACACCATTACTACTTGAGATCTATAATCAGATGAAAAACCAATTGCTTCGCCCCGTTGTCATTGTCGATTACGTCCGTGAACCCTATGTATCTCGATATGGAAATGTTCGCATTACATTTGACAAGCAATTACGAACCGGATTGAACAATATTAATGTTTTTGACCCTAACTTAAAGCCAATAGCTGCGCTAGACGACGAAAGAATCATTTTAGAAATTAAGTATGATAAGTATTTACCGCAACCTATACAAGCAGCACTACAGCTTGAAGGCGTTCATCGAACGTCAGCATCAAAATATGTTATTTGCCGCAAATATAATAAAGCGAACAATTGGGAGGATTATTAATGGAAACAACAAACACAGTGACTTCGGCAGCAGCTACGGAGGCGACAAGCAACTCATTTACAGATATTATTAAAAATTCGGTGCTAGATAGCTTTGGTACTGATATTGCAATTAGTCAAATTATTATTTCACTAGCTATTGCTTTCATCGTCGGATTATTTATTTATTTCTTATATCGCCGAATATTTAGTGGAATTCTGTACTCGAAAAGCTTTAATGTAGCCCTTATCGGAATGACGATGATTACAGCTACTGTTATTATTGCAATTAACTCTAATCTAGTGCTATCACTAGGTATGGTTGGTGCTTTGTCGATTGTCCGTTTTAGAACACCTATCAAAGACCCGACTGATCTGATTTTCTTATTCTGGGCAGCAGTAGCAGGTATTGTTACAGGTGCTGGCTTCTACAATTTAGCCATTATCGGCTCACTAGTTATTGGTTTGATCTTATTCTTCTTTATTAAAGGTGGATCTACAGAAACTCCTTATTTACTTGTTGTTAATTGTGATCATGATACTGCAGAACAACAAGCACAAGTACAAATTTCAGCTCAAGTTAAAAAATTCAATGTCAAACAAAAAACAGTTACGCCAGGCAATATCGAAGTAACGTATGAAATCCGTCTCAAAGAAAAAACGGGCTCATTCGTTAATACGTTAGCAAGTCTCCCCGGTATTCAAACTGCCGTATTAATTAGCTATAACGGCGATTACGTATCTTAATCTAGGAGGACCGATATGAAGTTAACATCATCACAATCCATGCTAATTACCGTCAGTCTACTCCTTATGCTAAGTCTTATTAGCGGGTGCTCCTATTCGGGTACTTCTATTAAGGTGAATGGTCTAGCTACTACTAGTAAATTAGACTCGATCTACTTTCCTAAAAACGAAATCGTATCAGTTGAAATATCGATTGATGAAACTGCATTTCAAGAAATACTTGATAATCCAACAGCTGAAGTATACCATTCCGCAAATATTACGTATAACGAAAAGCAGTTAGATAATGTTGGATTTCGGACGAAAGGGAATTCAAGTCTATCATCCGTTGCAAGAATGACCGATTCCGAGCGATATAGCTTCAAGTTATCGCTTGATGAATACGTATCACAAAATATTGAAGGAATTACAACGATCAATCTCAATAATAATTTCAGCGATGCATCGTATATGAGAGAATTTCTTGCTTATGAAATTGCTGGAAATATAGGTATCCCTACTCCCAAGTATTCTTTCGTCAATGTGTATATTAATGGAGAACTTTGGGGGTTATATACAGCAGTCGAGCAAATGAGTGGCGCTTTTATCGAGCGAGAGTTCGAAGATAGGTCAGGAGCATTATATAAATCTAATGGTAGTACTGGCGCAGATTTAACTAATCTAACTACTTTTGCACAGTACACAGGTCTTGATGTAAAGTATGGCAAAGCCGATGAAGAAGCACTCCTTCATATGACGGATGTACTTAACACTGGCGGTCGTTATGAAGAGGTGCTTGATGTCACATCAGCATTGAAATTTATCGCGCTCAATACAGTTACCGCTAATTTGGATAGCTATGCAGGAAACTTTAAACACAATTATTACTTATATGAGGCAGATGGAATCTTTTCCGTTATTCCTTGGGATATGAATATGGCATTTGGTGGTTTTGGTGGTTCCGGTATACTTATTGATGAACCTACGGGTGTTGCTCTTAATACTAGACCACTAATAGCTAAGCTCATTGCGAGCGACAAGTACCGTGAGCAATATCATTCGATTATTAGCGAATTAGTAGATACGGAATTCACTAGTGGGCAATTTGCAACAAGAGTACAAGAAATTCAAGCTTTGATAAGTGATGCCGTTGCTGCTGATCCTACTGCTTTTTTTACATATGAAGAGTATGAAAAGGGTGTAACATCATTATTAACTTTTGTGGACACACAAATAGATTCTATTGCAAAACAATTAAACGGTGAAATTGAATCTGCTGGTGATGGTTCTGGATCAGCCTCTAGTGGACCAGGAAATTTTGGTGGCGAAATGATGAACTTAGGCGGACGCGGTGACAATGCTGACGGTGCGATGGCTCCTCCTGATGGCATCAACTTTGGTGGTATGGAAATTCCTGAAGGCATGACTCCTCCTGAGGGCATGAACTTCGGCGGGCAAGGTGGAAATCGTGGACAAGGCAATATGGGCCAATTTCAAATGGGTGGTGACTTTAATGCTAACCGATCATCTGTTGTCCCATCCATTTCAACTGAAGTGAAACTTGAGAATGCGCTAACTACATTATTCAGCATCATAGCTATATTAATTGGTACATGTATCATTGTATTTTTCCGTCGAAAACGACTATAAATTAGAATACTGAATGTAGCAGTATAGGATCTGGATAGTTCCAGTCTTACTTAGCTGCATTCAGTTTTTTATTATTCATCGATTAACGTTCATAGATCACTTCGTTATCAAAGACTGCTTTTCGAACTAGCACTTAAATTAACTACCTCTTGGGGCTCTTTCCGTATACATAATAGTATTAAAAATTGTGACGATGCCATCACTACTATTATGATTGGCAGCCAAATCGAATCTAGATCATTTGCAAAAACAATTAATAAAATAATGGTACAGACTCGTCCTATATTAATAAATAATTCCCTCATTACGACAGCTTCTACCTTCAATTG
>DXHF01000121.1 GCA_019113605.1 Candidatus Paenibacillus intestinavium | reverse complement strand
TGTTCCACTTAAAATAATATCAATAATACTTGCTAGCTGATCATCCTGTATACCATTCCAGGCAGGAACGTTTTTCTCTTGTACAACTTGACCTTCCGTTGTGTACCAACGAACAAAGTCATACGCAGCCTGTTTGTTTTTAGAGTTTTCAGCTACCGCTACAAAATCAGTCGTCACCATCGTATAGCCACCTTGATCACTCGCAGCATTTTTCGGAATTGGTGCAACAGCCACTTCAAAGTTCAATGGGAACTGCTCTGTACCACCAAGCTCCGTGTTCATCCAACTTCCAATCATAATCATACTAACTGACTGATTGAAAAATTGATTACGGTAGTGCAGCTTTTGTGACATCATATCAGTGTAAGGTGTCGCTGATTTATCTTCTTGCTCTAATTGTACACGTAGCTCTAACGTCTTGCGGAATAATGGATTGTCGAAATTCATTGAGCCGTCCGCTTTCAGAAACTCTGAATTATCCGATTGATTTGCAAGTGCTAGCTTCATATACTCCATCCAACCACCGTTTTGCGGACCGTGGAAGTATGTACCATAACGTTTATTAGCCCCTTCATCTGTCGTTAACGCTTTCGCATAATCAGCGAAATCATCCCATGTCCAGTCTGTCGGAACAGCCAAGCCAGCTTCATCAAGCTGTGTCTTGTTCAGAAGCACATACCATGGATTGAATTTACCTGGAAGCGCATACACACTTCCGTTAAGTGTCGTATCAACCTTATATTCATCATTTACTTTGTAGCCTTCAGCAGCAATAAACTCATCAAGTTTCGCTACCATACCAAGCCCTACACGTTGAGCATAGCTTGCTGGATCACTGAACATTATGACATCCAATGTCTCACTAGAGGATGCTGCTAGATCCAATTTTTGCAGTGCTTCCTGTGTATCACCTTTTTCACTTAAAACATTCACATTTACAGTGACCAAAGGGTTTTTATCTTGATATGCAGCAATGGTTTTCTCCCAATTGTAGCTGGCCTCGTTACCAAACGTATGAAGTTGAATCGTAACTGGCTCATCCTTTTTTTCGGGTTCGGGAGTTGGAGTCGTTGTCGTACCTTCATTAGCCGGCTGCTTCGTTGCTCCAGCATTTCCACCGTTGTTGCTGCCAGAGCAGCCTGTCAAAGTTACCACAAGCACCAGTGCCATAATAAATAACATCTTTGTACTTTTAATCATCTTTACCCCTCCTTGATTATATCATAATCTTTTGTTAGATATCGGATTCATCTGTTATTGAATCGTTATCATGTGTTTATTGTATCAATTGAGTTTTATGGTTATATGCAACAAATTTTACTGTTTTTACAATTATTTCGACTTCTACTTTCATCCACCGCTATCCCTTCACTCCGCCTAGCGCTATTCCTTCAATGACGCTTTTCTGACCGATAACAAAAACGATTAAAAGTGGTAATATAGCAGAAACAGCGGCAGCCATCATCAGTGAGTAAAATTCTCCATTAATCGTTGTAAACTTCTGCATCGCAAGTTGTATCGTGTAAAGCTCATCAGAACGTAGGAAAATTAGCGGATTTTGATAATCATTCCATGTCCAAATGAAACGTAATATAGCATACGTCGCAACCGCTGGCCGTACTAGAGGGAAAGCGATGCGCCAAAAGATACGCCAATGTCCTGCTCCATCGATTTTCGCTGATTCGATATACTCGTTATGAATACCCATAAAAAATTGACGCAGCATAAAGGTACCAAGTACGCTGAAGCAACCTAGCATAATTAAACCGAGGTGGCTGTCAAAGAAACCAATCGAGCGATACAAAATAAATTGCGGCACTAAAATGGCCTGTTGCGGAATCATATATGTCGCTAATACAATCAGAAACAAATATTTACTAGCAGCAAATTGAATTTTCGAGAATCCATATGCCGCAAATGCTGATACTGCAGCTGAAATTACAGTTGTCATCACCGTTACTTTGACAGTATTCCAATAATATTGATAGAACGGAAACTTGCCAACCCATACTTCCTTATAATTCTCAATCAGATGCCACTGCGTTGGTAACCATTTAATCGGGTAAGTGAATACTTCCGCTTCTATTTTGAAGGAAGCAGATAGCATCCAGATAAATGGAAGCAAAAACAATATGCTCAGAATAAACATCAATACAGTTATCATACCTTTTCGTATTTGGGCGATTCGTGTAGCAGTCATGCCACTCCTCCTTTCTAGTAGTTAACCCATTTCTTTTGCACGATCCACTGTAGTAGTGTGATGAACAGTACGCAGAAGAACAGCACTACTGCCATAGACGATGCATAACCAATCTTCAAATTGACGAAAGCTGTATCGTACAAATGCCACACAATCATACTCGTCGATGAAAGCGGTCCGCCTTTAGTCAATACAGCGATTAAGTCAAATACCTTAAAGGTAGATATGATCCCTGTTACAAGCAAGAAAAACGTTGTAGATGACAGCTGCGGAAATGTAATACTTTTGAATTTGATCCATGTCCCCGCACCATCAATGTCCGCCGCTTCATACAAATCCTTCGGAATAGATTGTAGTCCGGCAATGTAGACGATCATATTAAATCCGATCGAGATCCATACAGAAATCATCATTAGTGATGCTAACGCATATTTGGGATCAGCAATCCATTTAGGAGGATTGTCGATGCCGAGCGACATTAGCATTTGATTGACTGGTCCAGCAGAAGGATGAAACAGTACCTGCCATACAATCGCGACCGCCACAATACTGGAAATGTAAGGCATGAAATATGCCACCTTAAAGTAACTTTTCATGTATACATGCTTATCGATCATAACAGCAAGAAACATCGATACCGCCAAATAAATAGGTACAGCAAGTAGGAACAGCGCATTGTTACGCAGTGATTTCAAAAATATCTCATCTGCGAATAGTCGGTTGAAGTTGTCTAAACCAACCCACTTCATATCACGGAATCCTGCGATAAAGTTCCAATCGGCAAAAGAAAGAAAAAATGTTGCCATAATTGGAATGAGTGTCAGGACAGAAACGCCAATTAACATCGGACTGACGAATAGAAAACCTGCCAGTGTTTCTTTTCTTTGCATTCGATTGCCCCGCTTCTTAGGGATAATGCTTTGCACCTCTGTTGGCGCTGGTTCAGTAGCTTGCATCTATCTCACCTCAATTCATCTTCATATTCGTATTATAAGAAAAAGACTTATATCTTCTTTAACATTATTTTGATTCACTTTGCCGTTATTTTGACTTTATTCGAACGTAGCAATTCGCAAAAGCTCGTGGTTGGATGCATCGCCAGTCCGAACAATCACTTGCTGCTGCTGAAGTTCTACAATTGGTTTCTTCGAGTACCAATCGGTCAAACAATCCTTTTCGCCAGGTTGACCATATATGCCGCTTGCAAGCCATGCAGTTCCAGGTGGCAGACTAACCGTCAAAGTTGGGATAAGCGTCCGCGGATGTAACACATTCGTATTAGTATGAGGCTTAATCCGCTCTGCTGTACTCCATCCGCATAAAGCATATACCCCTGAAGCACCGTAGTTGGAATGAACGAGCGCAGACTTCTCATTACGTTCTTCCTGCCACAGCTCATTGCTAATACCAAGAGCAAAGCCACCATCGGACGCATCAATCCGGCGAGCTGAGGTAATGCGATGTACACGAACATGCCATGGCGTACCAGCTACGATCCACGTTTGTACCTCGACATCATCCCAAGGCTTCCACCTCATATAAACGACCTTGTCTTTTATCCAATATTCTTCGATCTTCCTCTTCACCCGATACAAATTGTCTCCTTCGCTCAGAGCTAGGATAGAATCACAGGCTGCCTGTTCAAGACCCCACTCCGCCCTTGGAACGCTGAAGCCAAAGGCATTCGAGTATACGAACTTTTCGTACTTAGCCGATGTATGCGTATGCTCATTGGACGTTATATTGCCCGCATTAAAGGCTAATACATGATTGCTACTATTCTGCCTGCAGACGATCATTCGTGGCTCCACCTGTGTACAATATGACTCTAGCTCGGGTAGCGGAAGTTCCGACACAGACCAGAATGGATGATCCTCTTCAAGTGCAAGCGGCAAAAATGTCTTCAACGCCCAATATGGTGAGCCTGGTGAATTGTAGTTTTCACTCATCACGAGATTCGGATAGCTGTAGCCGATAGACAACGTACCATCTGCTTGAAAAATCGGCTGACGGAGCCACCATCGCAAATTGCGATTAATAATGCCCTTCATAACGCCCATCGGAAATGACTCTACTCCAGCATATACAAGAGCGCTCCAAAACGCTGATTGTGAGAAACGATACGTCAAGCTTCGCCCGTAAGGCAAAGCATCCCCCTCATCTGAAAACCAGTAAATAAATTGTTGGGCGAATAGGACCGCTCGTTCTTTGTATAACGACGAACGTTGCGGATCCTCTTTCTCCATATGCTTCGCATATACCAAGCTATAGTAATGAAAGGCAAAAGGACCATAATAATCGCAATGTGCTTGTTCACCATCCGAGTACCAGCCGTTCCCCTTATAAAAGTGATCAATTCGATCCAGATTCTGTACCATTTGTGCCTTATCGTATGGCATACCGACACTTTTAAATCCCACATTGACTAATACGTGAAAGAACAGCCAGTTGCAATCATGTAGTTTTTTTTCGTTAATTTGGTTAAGCCAATCATAAAGTTGCTGCTTTTCATCACCGTTTAACCGCCCCCATATTTGCTCAGGAGCTAGTAGAAGCCCATAGCCAAATGCCGCCATTTCAACTAATAGCTGATCGTAATGATCTGCCCTACCCCAGTACTCCTCATGCAATGGGTTCGTTCCGTTACGTATACCCTCTAGACATATATCCCACAACTCGCTTTCTCCGCCGCCTGCAACAAGCGGAACCAATCCCCATAGTACTCTTGAGAATCCCTCAACCTCTGCTTTCTCTTCCGAATGACCTGCCCCAGTAACGCCAAGCTTCAATCTTGCTTTTCCGGCGCTATAATAAGCGGTTAACGGACTACACAGCTGATTCATCGCGTTCTGCATGTCCTCTCTCGTAAGTAGTGGATTATTGCTCACAGATTGTGATAATTGGTTCATCAGCATTCGCATCCCCTCCTCTACCAAAATAGTTCACCATGCTTTAATAGTCGTGAGACGCCTTCTGCAAAGAAATAATCACCGTAAATAAGAGGAACATCAATATTTTTCCCTTCTGGGTAATGGCTAGTTCCATGTAATATTAGTCCCTCCTCGGCATCATTATCCCAAGCTCCGTAATGGCTATACAAAGTATGCAGCATCCGCTTGCCCACCTCGTGATATAGCGTTGAATCGGAATCAGCTACCTGCTCGGCGAGTAGCAACAAGCCGCAAGCGGCGCAAGCACCAGCCGAAGTATCACGGTACCCTGGAATATCATCAGGTAGACGGAAATCCCAGACAGGGACATGGTCGGCAGGAAGATTCGCTATGAAAAAATCGGCTACGCGTTGCGCCGCTTGAAGATATCGATCCTCTCCCGTATGCTTGTAGCTTAATGCCATGCCGTATATAGCCCAGGCCGCACCTCTAGACCATGCGGACTGCTCGGAGTATCCTTGTCCTCCATTCACTCCAAGCTTCTCTCCGCTTGCTGGATCGAATATTACAATATGATTGACCGACCCATCTGGTCGGATAAAATGCTCAAGTACAGTATCCGCATGCGCCATCGCAATATGTTTGTACCGTGGGTCACCAGATATATCGGAAGCCCAATGTAGCAAAGGCAAATTCATTGCGCAATCAATGATCGCCCAGCCTGAGTTGTCTTCTCCTGGCTGCCACGGATTCCATGCGCGAATATAACGTCCCTTAATATTATAGCGAGCGCTAAGCAGATTCGCCGCAAGCAACGCGCGCCGCCTCGACTCTTCCTCTCCTAGCAATTTGTACCTTGCAACGCTAGTTAATTGCCACATGAAACCAATATCGTGATCGAGACGGTAATAATCGACAATAACTTGATCCAATTGTCGTTCGCAGCTTTCCCCAAGCATACGTATTGATTCATCCTTTGTGTCACGATATACGAGCCATAGTAGCCCAGGCCAGAAGCCTGCCGTCCACCAGTAAGGTGGCTCCAACACATATTCGCCATTCACGCTAGCATGTGGGAAACGGTCCTTAATTC
>DXHF01000120.1 GCA_019113605.1 Candidatus Paenibacillus intestinavium | reverse complement strand
TTTAATGTTTCTATATTTCTGCAAAACCAAGTGCTGGATGTTTCTTATACGATGATTTTTGTATATGTATTAATACTTGTCGCTGCATTATACATAGTACTGCGTGGAATCTTTGTACTACATTTTATCGTATTAGAAGGCTACACGATTGTCGAGGCCATTCGTAATAGCTTGGCATTGACACGAGGGAAGCGTTTACAGATTTTTCTGTGGCTATTTTTAATTAATAGTTTTGTGCTAGGTACAGGCTTTGCCGTCATATCCTCACTATCTTACTTACCGTCATGGCTAGATATTAATGTGCTGAAAATATTTACGAATCATTATTCTTTGACGTTATCGACGATATTGACGTATATGTTTGCATTGCTACTTATGCCCGTTAATATTATTTTTCTAACGAGATTATTTTACTATTTTGGTCGTCAAAAAGGGATGAAGCTACGGAATACATTAACGATATTTCAAAGTCGGTTTGGAAATTTTGAGCGTCGTATTACAGCTTATTTGCAGAAAAGAGAACGGACGCGGGCATTGTATGCAACGACAGCCGTTATTTATATAGGACTTGCGATATTCGTTGGATTTAAGGCGAATGATAGTCTTGTTTATGCGAAATGGAATGTGCTTATATCAGCACATCGAGGCGATGTAGAAAGCGCACCAGAAAATTCGCTTCCGTCGATTGTGGCAGCTATTGAGAAAGGGATCCAATCGGTGGAGCTAGACGTCCAATTGACAAAGGACGGAGTAGTTGTCTTACATCATGATTACAATTTGGAACGGCTCGCTGGGGTATCGGCAAGAGTATCAGATCTTACTTATGAAGAGCTTAGTAGGCTTACAATTGGGATCGATGTGAACAAGGAACCAGTTCATATTGCGATGCTGAGTGAAGCGTTGAAGGAAGCGAAAGATCAGATAAAGCTATTAATCGATCTAAAGCCATATGGAGCAGGCGATGAGCTGGCGCGGGAAGTTGTCAAGCTTGTGAAAACTTTCGAGATGGAGGAAGGCGTTTATATTCAGTCATTTGACAGTTATACATTGCATCAAATTCGCGAAAGTGCACCAGAAATTAAGATTGGTCAAATTCTTTATTTTGCGCTCGGTGACTTATCGGCATTAGATATTGATTTCTATACGATTGAGCAGACGATGCTAACGAAGGAGCTTGTAAAGCGGGCACATGCCTCTGGGCGCGAAATATGGGTTTGGACGGTGAATAGTAAACAAAATATGAAGGAAGTATTGAAGTTCGACGTCGATGGCATCATTACCGATCACCCGGTGCTTGCCCAGTCTATGGTGGGAATTGATCTATAGATATGTATGTCTGAGTCCGGAAAGGCTCGGTAATAGAGGTGTATCCAAAGTGAAAAAGCTGATCCATAAAGGTGCCTAAGCACCTTCTGGTTCAGCTTTCATATTATAGCATTTACTCTGCAGCTTATAAGTTCATATCCTTTAAAGGTTAGTCAATTAAGCCTACTTCCTTTAGATATTCCTTCGCAACATCATCTGCTCGCATTCCATCATTATCTACTTTTCCATTCAATTTCTGCATGGCTTCTTCATCGATTTGATTTTCTAGCAGTGCCAGCACTTAATTGAGTTCTGGGTATTTTTCCAATGCATCTTTTCTAATAATCGGAAGAGCATGGTATGGTGGGAAGTAAGACTTATCATCTTCTAGTACTCTCAGATCATATATTTGAAGCTGTCCATCCGTTGAGTATGAATTAATGACATCCACATCTCCTGATTGGAACGAACGGTACATCATGCCGTGATCCATTCCTTTAACTTCCTTGAATTCAATTCCGTATTCTTCTTGAAAGCCTGGGAATCCATCGGGACGATCCAAAAATTCAAATACAGCACCAAATGTAAACGTATCTGAAATACTGACAAAATCACTGAAGGTCTTTATATTATGCTCTTCAGCAACGGACTCAGCTATTGCTAATGTATAAGTGTTATTAAAGCCAAACGCGTTAAAAGCGGTTAAACCATCTTGATCAATCAATCTTTTGGTACTCTCTAATGTTTCCTCTGCAGTCCCGGTAGGCTCTTGATAATAGTTAGCAACGATTGTACCGGAATAATCAGGGATCAATTGAATCTCATCCTTGAGAACAGCATTCCAAAGTACGTTGGAGCCTCCTAAATTATCTTTATTAATGACTTTAATATCTGTTTTCGCTGAAATTAATTGTCCCATAATGTTTGCAAGGATGATGCTTTCTGTATTATTTCTTGAACCGACAGTCAGCGACTTTTCATCTCCACTCGAACATGCAGCAAGCGTGAAAATAAGTACAATAGATATCATTAAAGTAATGATTTTATAATTTTTCATTTTTATTTATCCCCCTTAATTTTCAAACCTCGCGGTGTTGTCCACCGTTCAACAGCACTCAGTAAAACTTCTAGTATAATTGCTAAAATAGCAGCTGGTATCGCTCCGAGTAGTACAAGTGCATCTATACCCCGCGTAATTCCTAGAAATATAAAGTCACCTAATCCTCCAGAGCCGATAAAAGCAGCAAGCGTAGCCGTACCGACATTAATGACAGCAGCAGTACGAATACCTGCCATGATCACGGAAAGAGACAATGGCAATTCTACTCTGAATAGAACCTGTCTACTCGTAAGTCCCATACCTTTAGCTGCTTCAATTGTGGATTTATCCACATCTTTAATTCCTGTATATGTGTTACGAATAATCGGCAGCAATGAATATAAGAACAATGCAGCGATTGCCGTTTTAATTCCAATTCCAAATAGTGGGATCATAAACCCTAGCATGGCTAAGCTTGGAATCGTCTGAAGCATACCAGCCCCACCCAAGACTAAAGTTGCTAATTTAGGAACCCGTGTGACGAGTATACCTAAGGGAATCCCAACGCATATAGCAAGTCCCATAGATATTAGTACAAGCTCTATATGTGTAAACGTAGCAGCAATCAAATCTTGCCAACGCATTTCAAATTGCTGAACAAGCTGTGCCCATAGTGATAAATCTCTCATGATTGACCCTCCAATTCTATCCATTGACTAGATAATGCGGAGAGTAATGTTCCTCTTGTAACAACACCTATTACTTTTTTCTCTTCATTAACGACGGTAACAATACCAAATTTCGCTTCCGACATAGCAATGATCGCATCTTTTGCACTTGCTGAATCGGTCAAATAAGGCTCTGGAGAAACCATAATTTCCTCAACCGTTTTAATATGACCAATTTTCGCCATAAGATCATTTGCCGATATGATTCCCATAAGTACATCATCATCATCTGCAACAATTAATGTGTTCGTACGATGTTGTCGCATATGAGCAAGGGCTCGCTCTGGTGAACGATTAGGAAGCGTTTTCGAAACCTTATCTGCTATTACATCGGTGATTGGCATAAGCTCAGGGTTCTGAATCATGCGATGCTTTCCTATGAATTCCTCTACAAATCCATAAGCCGGTTCGTGCAATATTTTCTCAGGTGTATCTAACTGAAGTAAATCTCCATCTCTCATGATCGCGATTCGATCGCCCAATTTTAGCGCTTCATCCATATCATGCGTAACAAAGATAATTGTTTTCTGAAGCTTCTTCTGTAAAGAAAGTAATTCTCGCTGAAGCTGATCTCTTGTGATTGGATCTAGTGCACCAAATGGTTCATCCATTAGAATAATATCAGGGTCGGCAGCAAGTGCTCTTGCAACGCCTACACGCTGTTGTTGCCCTCCAGAGAGCTCTGAAGGATAGCGATTTGCGTAAATTTCTGGGGCAAGCCCTACCATTTTCAGCAAATCATTGACTCGCTCATTGATTTTGTCCTTACTCCACCCTTTTAGCTCGGGAACAATTGCGATGTTTTTGGCAATCGTATAATGCGGAAATAGTCCAATCTGTTGAATGACGTAACCGATATTACGACGAAGCTCCGCCTTATTTAACTTCGTGATATCCTTTCCAGCAATAGAGATAATACCACTCGTATGAGGAACCAATCGATTAATCATTTTCATCGTTGTTGACTTTCCGCAGCCACTTGGCCCGATGAGTACAAGAATTTCCCCCTTAGGGATTTCAAAGCTGATGGACTTCACTGCTTCAAATCCATCAGTGTAAACCTTACTTACATTGTCAAACTTAAGCATGTAATCCTCCTAAAAACTTTTTTGTTACTTCTTAGAATAAGCTCCTCAACAAACAACAAAGTTCACTGCGAAAGCATAAGCTAATTATTTCTCGTGAAAATAAAAAAATCATTCTTCGTATTCACCTGTGTTGGAACCAATGAGACAATAGGTCCAATATCAAGTGTTTGAAAAATGACTATATTCATAATTATACATATTTATGTTTAAATTTGCAAAGTGCTAATAGAGATACAAACTGTCATATACAGCATCCATTCATGCTGTAAGCAAGGAAATCACCATTATAGCTAGAGTTCCTGCCTTATCCCTCTGTATCCTCTCATTTGATGCGAAATGAGAGGGGTGTATTTTTATGCAAAAAGAGAATTTGGCGGATTATCAATGATTGTCGAGTGGACTGAAACAGCTAAACTATGAGTTTTGTGTCGTGCGACTAGCTTTTACATGTTTAAGCTGGGCAACGATAATGACACTAATGATGACAAGTAGAAACCACGAGCTAATTTTACTGAAACTAACGATTTGCCACGTTTGGTGCTGATCAGGGTATTTCCAAGCACCTAAGAATGTAGCTACATTTTCGGCTAACCAAATAAAGAAGCCTACAATGATAAAGGCGACGGTTAAAGGCATTCGATAAGTTGTTTCTCGTACATTATAAATAATCCATGTTTTCCAGAAAACGATGAATACAAGAGCAGTTAACCACCAACGAAAATCGGGAATGAAATGATGTGTGAAAAAGTTAAAATAGATCGCCCCACCAAGTAGAGCAGCAGACGTAAGTCCTGGCCAGCCTGTCATATCCATTCGTAGTCTACGCCATATTTGACACATGAAACTAGCAACACTTGCATACATGAATCCACTGTAGAGTGGTACACCAAATATTTTCGAATATCCAGGCTCAGGGTACGACCATGACCCCATCGATACTTTATATATTTCTAGTGCTAAGCCAATAATGTGAAAAACACAGATTACTTTGATCTCGTCGAGCGTCTCTAACCTACTACGGTACATTAGGTATTGAACAAGTAGCAATACAATGAGAATAGCATCGTAACGATGCATGAAAGGTATTGGCATAACGCTAGACATTGCTAAAGTTCCAAATATAGCAACAGGAAAGATACAGCTCATCGCCTGATGATAGCCAAAATGAAGTAGTTGTATGATTGGTTTCAATTTGTTATTCACCTTCCTGTGGTCTTATTATAGTTAATTTAGATTCATTATTAATATATCTTGACGTCCCTAGCTAACTAAATAACGTAACAGAGACTGGAAATGTTACAAAACTGCCAAATAGTGTAGTTCATATTGAGACGGTATCTTCTTAACTATATTATGGCTAAAACAACCATGGAATTGTGCTTAGCAAATTCTAGCTTTCTTCGCTGATGGGATAAGATCCCACGAATGATGCACTGATTCCAATAGGAAGCACAGTCTTCATTAAATTAAGGGAATATAAAACTACTTTTTTGTAAATATGTATACAAATGTAAATTTAAATGTATAAATTATACTGTATTCAAATAAATGGCGGTTGAGGTGTTTTATATGAGTTTAAATCCATTAGATCCTGCACAAAAGTATATTTACGATAAAGTTGTAAAACCTGTCGAGACAGCGCTTAAAAATACAACAAATGCTATCGACAAAGTGAATAAAGCAGTTGTAAATGAGGTTAAAAATACTGCGCAAGTTTGGGGTAAGTCTTATGTGAAAGCAGTTAATACTACAAATGCAGAATATACTAAACAAGCAGGTGTAGCTGCCGGGATTACTGCTGCAGCTACCAAGGCTAAACCAGGACCAGCACTTTTGGCTGAAGGCATTCATTATTTATCCAAAGTAGGCCTCGAAACATTAAGTAATGTTTATAACAGTTCTGTAAAAGGAAAGAAATAAATTATATAGTTAGAGGGACGACTTTTAGTCCCTCTAACAAGGTGATCATATGAAAAAAAGTACACTAAGCTATAAATCTTTGTATGAGTGGAAATCAGTTTTAGTAATCTATTACATACAAAATCAGTCATATATAGAAAAAATGAAGAAAATAGATGATTTTTCGTGGGAGCTTCATATTA